>NZ_JAENKR010000050.1:0-9240 GCF_016598965.1 Campylobacter sp. TTU-622 | reverse complement strand
TTTCTTGCACTTGTACTAGAAAGATTAATTAATTCATTTAAATTTCTTTTTAAAAGCCATAAATTTAAAATGTTATTATCTATTTTTTTAATATCTTTAAAAACAAAAGTAAGTTGTTTTTGTGTAAGAAAATCCATGGCTTTTTTAACGCTATTGCAGTTTTTGATTTATAAATCACTTCACTTTCACTTTATATAAACAATGTATCCTTTCTCAAATATTTTAATTAAGAAAGGTTCATATGAAAAAAATTTTTTTATCTTTGGTTGTAGGGACTGGAATACTTACAAATCTTTTAGCTGATGGCATTAAGATACAAGGAAGTATTGCAGAAATTTATGATAACAATAAAACATTATTAATTGATACAATCCATGGCGGACAAATGGCGATTAAAATTTTACCAAACACTGAAATTGATATGGATAATTGCGGTCTATTTGGAATGGATAAAAAAGGTATGTTTAAAGATCTTAAAACAGGAGATTTTTTAGAAGCTAAAATTTATTATATGTCATCATCAGCTACCCCATCCAATACAGCAATTCCTACTGCAAGAAAAATAGAAATTGAATGTCGTAAAAAAGCTTATTAATTTTTGATAATAAAACCTTTTAGGTTTTATTATCTTGAAAATTTTTAGGCAAACTTTCCACATAAATACTTCTACTTGGAAAAGCAAAACTCAACCCATTCTTTGCAACTATTCTCATAAATTCTAACATTAAACTTTGTCTTGCATTTCTAAAATCATCTGATTTAATAGCTTTTGTATAAAAATAAAGTTCTATATTTATACTACTATCAGCAAATTCGCTCAAAGCCACGTGGCAAGAATTTTTATATCCTTCCAAATCATTGATAGAAACCAAATTTTGACGATATTTTATTTTTGTATCGCCGTATTTTAAAGCATTATCATCTACTTGAGCCACTAAAGGACTTTTTCTTAAAAATTCTTTCAAATCATTTACACAAGATTCTAATTGTTCTGGAGTTGCATCATAAGTTACGCCAAGATACATTCTTATATGACGCCCCATTTTTCTTTTACTCCAATTTTTAATATTAGCACCCATAATAGTTGAATTTGGCAAAAAAACTAAAGAATTATCAAAAGTTCTTATGGTTGTCTTTCTAAGTCCTATTTCAACAACCGTTCCTTCAATACCTGAAATTTCTATCCAATCACCTTGATTAAAGCTATTATCAAATAAAAGCAAAATTGAAGCAAAGAAGTTTGCAATGATATCTTTTGCTGCTAAAGCAACAGCTAATCCACCAATTCCCAAAGAAGCAATAATAGCAGAAATATTAAAACCAAGTTGAGCTAGTATAAAAAGTAAAGCTATAATGATAATAACAAAATATAAAATTTTAATGATTAAATTTACAACTTCTTTTTTATCACTTTTTTTAGCTAAATTTGCCACCAAAACGATACCATATCCATCTAAAATATTAAGAACAAGCCAAGCAATAAGCGTAGCATAGACTATATAAAAAAGATTTGTAAGATCAAAAGAAACGGGAGCTGGATAAAAAGCTATAGTTAAACAAACACTAATAGCATAAACAATAAGCAAAAATCCTACAGGTTTTTTAATATTTTCAATAAAAATTGTTTTAACTTCATTAGCTTTTGCTTTATTGCGATAAATTAACTTTACCAACAAAAAATAAACTATTTGAGAAAAAATTTTCCTTAACGAAAAGAAAAAAGCAAGAGTTAAAATTGAAATAACAATTTTTCCTGTATTTACAAAATGAATATTTGCTATTTCATTAATACGATCAATCCAATTTTGAAGCCCCAAAACACTAAAAAGATAATTGCTTTCAAGTAAATTTGCATTTACTCTTAAATATTTTAAAATTTCATTATAAGAATTAATTGTATTGGAAATTACTTCTTCTTTATGTAATATTTTTTCCATTTCATTAGGATTAGTGATTTTTGTTCTATAAATACTCAAATCCATGCTAAGAGTTTTTTGTAAATCATTCATTGCATCATCAATAACACTTATGATACTTTCACTATCTGCGGCACTTTTAAAAAGATTTTCTAAACTCAATAAAGAAGAATAAAAACTTTCAACGATATCCAAATAAGCTAAATTTAAAGCCGTATCTACATAAACAAAACTTTTATCACTACTACGTTTTAAAGTATCTTGCAATTGCTGTTTAGTTTTTAAAAAAGATTCTGTAGCTTTTTCATTTATTTTTTGGCTTACAATTACGCGTGGAATTTCTGAAAGAATTTCTTTTTTTTGCTCTTCAAGCTCTTTTAGAATACCACTATATATACTTGCATTAGAGTCTGTAAATTTTTCGTATTCTTTAATTTGTCTGTTTAATTCTACAAATTTCTGAGATAATGTATAAACGTTTTTTCCATTTAAAATACTTTTATTGATATCAATAAATTTAAAATCATCATTTGCAAATAAATTTAAAATAAAAAAACATAAAATTAACAAATTTCTCATAAAACTATCCTTGAATTAAAGTAAAAACTTTAGATTTAAAATTGTATTCATAAATTTCACCTGTTTCAATGATGTAATACCAAGCGTGAATTTCCAATCTACCCTCTTCAAAAGATTCCAAAACACCGGGATAAGTTAAAATATTCTGCAAGGAATTAATCAAATTAAGTTTTTCCGTCAACCATGAACGCATAGCATGGTCTTTAGAAAACTTTAAAACATCTTTTTTAATATCTTTAAGAAGAGTAAGCCATTTCTTAACATTAGGCATTTTATCAAGCTCTTCTTTAGGATAATAAAGAGCACTACAACCACCACAATTACTATGTCCACAAACAACTATATTTTTAATATGCAATGAATTTAAAGCATACTCAATTGCAGAAGTTGAAGCTAAAAAATCATCTCCTACACGATAAGGAGGAATAATATTTGCGATATTTCTTACCACAAAAAGTTCTCCAGGACCTGTGTTAGTAATTAAATGTGGTATAACACGCGAATCAGAACAACCTATAAAAAGCGTATGGGGATTTTGTTTATTTTTTAAACTTGCAAAAAGTTCTTCGTGTTCTTTAAAATCTTCTTGCATAAACTTTATAGCGCCTTTAATAAGATCTTTCATACATATCCTATTTATAAACTATGAAAATCAAATTATATCAAAAAACTATCATACAAATCTAAATCTTTTTACTTTTGATTAAAACTTATTTGATAAATTTATGTTTTTAATTCTTAGAGTTAAAATAATTTTTTGGAGGATATAATGAGTCTTTATGATAGAGATTATTTAAAATCTAAAGAGCTTGAAACAAGCTACTCAAGCCAACTAAGTATTTTTATCAAGCAAACTTATCAACTATTTGCAGCATCTTTATTGGCAGCTAGTGTTGGTGCTTATGTTGGAATTTTTGCTTTAGCATCTTTTTTTATACAATCTCAAGCAACTTTTTGGATTCTTTTCATTATTGAAATAGGACTTCTTTTTGCATTACAATGGAAAAAAAGAGAAGCTCCGTTAAATTTAATTTTACTTTTTGGATTTACTTTTTGTTCAGGTCTTACTTTAACGCCTTTATTAATTTCTGTTCTCGCATTGCCAGCAGGTGCTATTATAATAGCTCAAGCTTTTGCACTTACAACCGTTGCTTTTGGTGCTTTAAGTATTTTTGCTATGAATACAAAAAAAGATTTTACAACAATGGGAAAAGCTTTATTTATAGTTCTTATTGTTATAGTAGCGGCAAGCTTATTAAATATTTTTATTAAAAGTGATATTGTAAGTCTTGCTATTTCATCGATTGCTGCGATTTTATTTTCTTTTTATATTCTTTATGATACTCAAAATATTATTCGTGGAAACTATGAAACTCCTATCGAAGGTGCTGTAGCGCTTTATCTTGATTTTGTAAATCTTTTTGTAAGCTTACTTAATATTCTAAGAAGTTTAAATAGTCGTTAATTTGTGGGAATTTTCCCACAAAATTCTTGATAATTTCAAATCTTTTCAAGTTTAAATAAGTTAAAATATTTTCTTAAACAATAATCACAAATTTAGGAAAAAATATGACAACTCTTTTAATCGTATTACAATTTATCATTGTTGTTGTTATTTGTATAGCTGTTTTACTTCAAAAAAGTTCAAGTATAGGACTTGGAGCGTATAGCGGAAGTAATGAAAGTTTATTTGGAGCAAAAGGTCCTGCAGGATTTTTAGCAAAATTTACCTTTTTTATGGGGATTATATTAATAGCCAATACCATAGCTTTAAGTTATATCTATAACACTTCTTCTGGAGATTCTTTAGCTGAAAAAATTACTATTAAAAATAATTCAAGCATTCCAAATCCACCTATGAGTATTGTCCCTTCTATACCAACAAATAACGAAAATAATATTACTAAATAAAGGATTTAAAATGTTAAATGAAATTTTTAATAAACAAAAAGCTCATTGCGAGAAAAGCTTAGAATCATTAAAAAAAGACTTTACTACCCTAAGAACAGGTAAGGTTAATATCCACATTTTAGATCATATACAAGTAGATTATTATGGAAATTTAACACCTTTAAATCAAGTTTCAACTATTTTAGCCAATGATGCTTCTACTATAAGCATTACTCCTTGGGAGAAATCTATGCTTAAAAATATAGAAACTGCTATATCTGCGGCCAATATAGGGGTAAATCCTAACAATGATGGCGAAAGTGTAAAACTCTTCTTTCCTCCTATGACAAAAGAACAAAGAGAAGAAAATGTAAAACATGCCAAAGCTATGGGAGAAAAAGCAAAAATTGCTATAAGAAATATACGCAAAGATGCAAATGATAGTGTAAAAAAAATGGAAAAAGACAAAACCATTTCAGAAGATGAAGCTAAAAAAGCTTATGATGAAGTGCAAAAACTCACAGATCTTTACATAAATAAAGTAGACGAAAGTGTAAAAAATAAAGAATCAGAACTATTAAAGGTATAAACTATGAATTTAGAACAAGTTTATAAAGATTGCAAAGCTTTATTAGAAGGGCATTTTTTATTAAGCTCAGGCAAACATTCTAAATTCTATTTACAAAGCGCAAAAGTTTTAGAATACCCTAACAAAGCTCAAGAACTTTGTGATGAATTAGCAAAAATAATCTCTCAATATTCTATAGAATTTGATTGTATTTGCTCTCCTGCTCTAGGTGGATTACTAGCTGGATACGAACTAGCAAGATCTTGTAATAAACGTTTCATTTTTACAGAAAGAGTAAATGGAGAAATGACTTTAAGACGTGGTTTTGAAGTGAAAAAAAATGAAAAATTTATTATTTGTGAAGATATTATTACAACAGGAGGAAGTGCTTTAGAGAGTGCAAAAATCATAGAAAGTTTAGGTGGTAAAGTAGTAGCTTTTGCTGCTTTGGCAAATCGTGGTTTTTGTGCTGTAAAAAATTTAAATACAAAAGCAAAAGAAAATGCAAAACTTCCAAATGATACTCCTCTTTTTGCCTTAGGAAATTTTGACTTTGAAATTTATGATAGCGATCAATGCCCGCTTTGTGATCAAGGTAGCATAGCTATCAAGCCTGGAAGTCGTGGAAATTAATGAAAGAAAGAAAAATTAAAGCAAAAATCGCTTCACGCTTTTTGCGTTTTAAAGCTTTAACTATAGATATTTTTTTGCTTTATGTTCCAATTTTATATTTATTTTATTTTATTTTAGGCTCTAAAGATGCTTTTTTACAAAATGGCATTATTACAACCCTTTGCCCTTTGCTTTTTGGCTTTATACAAGCTTTATTTCTAGCAAAATCTGCTCAAAGTCCAGGTTTAAAAGCTTACGATCTTTATTTAATGGATTTAAAAAGTGGTAAAAAGCCTAAATTTTTAAAAATAATATTAAGATATTTTATATTTTTTATAAGCTTTGGAATGATAATAGGATTATTTTTTAGTTTTTTTAGAAAAGATGGTTTAAATTTACATGATATATTAACAAGAAGTTGTATTATAAAAAGAAAGGCTTAACAATGAAAAGAAAAAGAATTTACAATCCGAGTTCAAACGAAACTTTAAATGATAGAAAAGTTTTTGATGGAAATCCTCACGGGATTTTAAATTTTACCAAAGCAAAATACACTTGGGCTTTAAAACTTTGGGATGTTATGGAAGCAAACACTTGGTTTCCAAAAGAAGTAGATACCACTAAAGACGCTCTTGATTATCGTTGCAACCTTACTGCAGCTGAAAAAAGAATGTATGATCTTGTATGGTCTCAACTTATTTCTATGGATAGTTTTCAAACTAACAATTTAGCTGATAATATCAACCCTTACATTACAGCTCCTGAAATCAACGCTGTTTTAGCACGTCAAGCTTATGAAGAAGCAAATCATTCAAAATCTTACGCTGTTATGGTAGAAGCAATCTGTGATAATACCGATTTAATCTATGAAATGGAAAAACACGATGACACTTTAAGAGAAAAAAATGATTTTATTTCAGGAATTTATGAAGAATTAGCAGGCGATGTAGATGATAACAAACTTCTTTTAGCTATGGTAGCAAATCAAATTTTAGAAGGAATTTATTTTTATAGTGGCTTTACTGCGATCTATGCTTTAGCTAGAGCGGGTAAAATGTTAGGATCTGCACAAATGATTCGTTTTATCCAAAGAGATGAAATCACTCATTTGCTTTTATTTCAAAATATGATTAATTCAACACGCAAAGAAAGACCAGATCTTTTTAACGATAAAAATATCAATAAAATTTATGAAATGTTTAAAAAAGCTGGAGAGCTTGAAATCAAATGGGGAAAATATATCACTCAAAATCAAATTATGGGCTTTACAGATGATATTATAGAAGAATATATCCATTATTTAATTGATCAAAGATTACTAGCAATCAATCTTGATAAAATCTACAACGCAAGTCATCCTATCAAGTGGGTAGATGATTTTTCTAAATTTAATGATCAAAAAAGCAATTTCTTTGAAAGCAAAGTAACCAACTACTCAAAAGGTAGCATAAGTTTTGATGATTTTTAATCAATGAAAAAACAAAAAAAACAAAATTTAGCCTTACTTTGTGATTTTTATGAATTCACAATGGCACAAGGCTATTTTTTAAAAAAATTAGAAAATGAACTTTGCTATTTTGAAGTTTTTTTCAGAAAAGTGCCAGATAATGCTTCTTTTGCTATATTTGCTGGACTTGAGAGTGTTTTAGAATTTATTGAAAATTTACATTTTGATAAAGAAGATATAGAATTTTTAAGAAAACAAGAAATTTTTTGTGAAGAATTTTTAGAATATCTAAGCCGTTTTAAATTTATGGGCACTATTTATTCTATGAATGAAGGCGAAATTATCTTTCCAAATGAACCTTTAATGATCATTAAAGCAAACCCTATAGAAGCGCAACTTTTAGAAACCTTTCTACTTTTAAATATCAATCACCAAAGCCTTATTACCACTAAAGCAAATCGCATAAAAAGAGTAGCACAAAAAGCTCTTGTTTTTGAATTTGGTGCGCGTAGAGCTCATGGAAGCCAAGCAGCTATTAATGGGGCAAGATCAGCTTATATAGCTGGTTTTGATGGAACTTCTTGCACTTTAAGTGCTAAAATTTACAATATAAAAGCCATAGGAACTATGGCACATTCTTGGATACAAATGTTTGATAATGAATACGAAGCTTTTATAAATTATCTTAAACTTTATCCTAATCAACCCATTTTACTCATTGATACTTATGATGTAAAAAAAGGACTTTTAAATGCCATCAATGCTTTTAAATCTTTAAATATCACAAAAGGTGCAGTGCGTTTAGACTCTGGAGATCTTTTAAATTTAAGCAAATTTATAAGAAAAGAACTCGATCTTGCAGGATTAAAAGAATGTAAAATTATCGCATCAAATTCTTTAGATGAATTTATCATAAAAGATTTGGTTTCAAATAATGCTCCTATAGATGCTTATGGAGTAGGAGAAAGACTTATAACCGCAAAAAGCGATCCTGTATTTGGCTGCGTATATAAACTTGTAGCAATACAAGAAAATGAAGATATCAAACCCAAAATCAAAATAAGCGAAAACTCTCAAAAAACCATTTATCCACACTTAAAAAAGCTTTATAGAATTTATGATAAAAACTCCAATAAAGCTCTTTATGATAAGCTTTTAATATATAATGAAAAAATCATTATCAAAAAAGAATATTACGCAAAAGAACTTTTAAATTTAGTATTTAAAAATGGAAAAAGAGTTAAAGAAAAAAAAGATTTAGAAGAAATTAGATCTTATCTTGCACAAGGACTTAAAACTTTAGACTCTAAGTTTTTAGCATTAAAATCTAAAACAAAATATAAACTTAAATTTTCAAATAAACTTTTAAAAATCAAAAATTCTCTAATAAAATAATTTGAGAATTTTTCAAGCATAATTTTTTTTGCTACAATTTTTTTTAAATTTAAGGAGTAAAAATGAATGCATTTGAGCAAAAACGTGTAAAAACTATGACTGAAGAAATCGCCAAAAAGATCTTTATTAATGAAGAACTTTTTAATGCCTTTTGCGAAGTCCCACGTGAAATTTTTTCTCCTCTAAAAGCTCACGCATACCGCTTAGATGCTTTACCTTTAGCAAATTCTCAGTGGATAAGCTCTCCTTTAACCGTTGCAAAAATGACTATGGCACTAAATTTCAAAGATGCTGATAGTGTTTTAGAAATAGGATGTGGTAGTGGCTATCAAGCAGCAATTTTAAGTCGTATCATAAGAAGAGTTTTTACAATCGAACGCATAGAAAATCTTGCTAAAAGTGCTTCAAATACCTTTAGAGCTTTAGGATTTAGCAATATCAATGTGCGTTATGATGATGGGCAAAATGGCTGGAAAAATTATGCGCCTTATGATAGAATTTTATTTTCAGCTTATGCTACTTCTATACCAGAAATCATACTTGATCAACTAAGTGATAATGGGATCTTAGTAGCTCCTATACTTCAAAATGGAAAACAATACATCACAAGATTAACCAAAAATGGAACCTCTTTACAAAAAGAAATTTTAGAAGAATGCTTATTTGTGCCTGTTTTAGACGGAAAAGAGTGATTTTAAGCCCAATTTAGCACTCAAGATTGATTGTGCTTCTTTATTTAATTCCAATGGAACAGGTTTAAATTTAAGAGATGGACAAGGAATTTGGGTATCTTATGCAGATGCAAAATACTCTACAAACTCTTTAGGGGTAAG
>NZ_JAENKR010000004.1:0-41071 GCF_016598965.1 Campylobacter sp. TTU-622 | reverse complement strand
ATATATTAATCAGTGTTGTTTTTTTAATTACTTTAGTTTCTTTTCTTATAAATTTAAGTTTTAATATTTCAAGTTATATACCAAGAATGTTAAGAGATGAATATTATTATATTCAAGCTAGAATTTTAAGTCTTAATGCAAAAGAACTTTCTAAATATTTTTTATATAAAGCTAAGCAAGAAGGTAAAGAATGTATTGATTTTGTAAAATTTAATTATCCAAAATACAATGACATAGTAAGAATTGATTATTTTTATCCTATTGCTGAGTGTGATAATTTTAAATTTAAAAATATCAATCAAGATGCCAATCTATCAAAAGATGGAGTTATTATTATAAATATTAGTATTCTTTTAAATTCAAATCAAGCAGTTAATGAGGAAATTTTTATCAATAAAAAAGAGTTAATTTATACAAACCAAGACTTTTGGAAGTCTTGGTAAATATTATAAACCTTCAAAAGGGTTTTCTTTAACTTGTTTTCTATCTACTATATAAGGGATAAGAGCCACGTGTCTTGCACGTTTAATTGCAACTTCAACCATTTCTTGGTATTTTTTGCTTGTTCCAGTTAAACGACGTGGCATAATTTTAAATCTTTCAGATAAAGCGTGTTTTAACATTGCAGTATCTTTATAGTCGATAAATTCAACTTTTGCTTCTGTATATTTACAATATTTACGTGAGTATTTTCTTTTTTCTGCCATAATTTTTTCCTTTAAAATGGTAAATCTGTATCATCGCTTTCGTAAGCGTCAATATCTATTTCTTTAATTTTTTCTTGGTTTTGGCTAGGACTTTGTTTTTGTGGAGCATTTTGTGGAGCATTTTTTCTAAAATTATCACTCATATAAGGATCATAGCTTTGACTCTCATAATTGTTGTTATAATTTCCATTATAGTTATTTGTATTATTGAAATTTCCATTTTGCTGTGGAGCATTTCCACCTAGCATTTCCATATTTTCAACCTGAACACTATGTTTAGAGCGATTTTGACCATTTTGATCACTCCATTGTTCAAATCTCAAACGACCTTCTATAAGAATTTTGCTACCTTTAGAGAGATATTGATTGGCTATTTCAGCCATTCTTCCATAGAAAGTAATATCAATAAAACAAGTTTCTTCTCTTTTTTCTCCATTTGTTGTAAATCTTCTAGTTACAGCAATAGCTGAAGCTCCTATAGCATTACCACTTTGTGCATAACGCATATCTATATCTCTAGTAAGATTTCCTACCAAAACAACTTTATTAAACATTTTTTTCCTTATTGAATTTCTGGAGCCTCTATAGGTTTAATTTCTTTTTTTGATTGCTTAATACCTTGGCTAAGCTTTTCCCATGCTGCAATTTCTTTTTTATTTTCATATTTTACAATTAAAAATCTTATCACTTCTTCAGTAATTCTTAAAACCCTTTCAAGTTCTTTGATTAAATTTGTAGGAGCTTTAAAATAAATTACAAAATAAGTTCCTCTTTCATATTTTTTGATTTTATATGCAAGTTTTCTAGTTCCCATTGGAACAGTTGTTTCGATGCTTGCACCATTTTTTGTAAGGACTTCTTTAATGAATTCCAACTTAGTATTTACTTCCTCTTCTGTTAAAGTAGGCTTTAAAATAAATAAAACCTCATAATGTTTCATTGTTTTCTCCTTGTGGATATTAAGCCTTAAAGATTATCTCTTGTAGGCAAGGAACTTAACATTATATCAAAAAATACTTAATATATACTTTTTAAAATTATTACAAAAAGTTACAAAATTTTAAACATTGATAATAAATTTTTAATATATGATTAATATTGATTTATTTTTAGTTATTATTTATTTCAAATTAATTAAAAAAGGTTTTATTATGTCAAATAATAAACAGCCTATTCGTTGGCTTACTTTTATTGTTTTGGTTATGGGTGGAGGGACTGTATTTAAACTTTCTTCATTAAAAGATGCTTTTTATGTACCTATGCAAGAATTTATGAGTCTTAGTAATACTCAAATTGGTCTTGCTCTATCTGTTTATGGTATAGTTCAAACAATCGGAAATTTTGCTTCTATTTATATTGCTGATAGATTTTCTAAAAAAATTCTTATCCCTTTATCGTTAATTTGTGTTGGACTTATTGGAATTTATATTTCAACCTTTCCTTCTTTTTATGGAATTTTAATTGCTTGGGGATTACTTTCTTTATTTGGAGAAGTGATTTATTGGCCTGTGTTATTAAAAGCTATCCGTTTGCTTGGAGACTCTACACAACAAGGAAGACTTTTTGGATTTTTAGAAGCAGGACGCGGAGTTATTGATACTATAGTTGCTTTTAGTGCTTTAGGAATTTTCTTATTTTTGGGTTCAGGTGCTGGTGGTTTAAGAGCTGCTATACTTTTTTATAGTGCTTGTGTAATTGTAGCTGGAATTTTGGCTTATTTTTTACTTGAAGATGATAAAATAAATACCAAAGATGAAAAAGGTAATGAGATTAGTAAAAATAAAGCTGCTTGGAATGGAGTATTAAAAGCGGTTAAAACACCAGAAATTTGGGTAGTATCATTAACTATTTTTACCATTTATTCAGTTTATTGCGGGCTTACTTATTTTATCCCTTTTTTAAAAGATATTTATGGTATGCCAGTAGCTTTAGTAGGTGCTTATGGAATCATTAATCAATATACTTTAAAATTGGTTGGCGGACCTATTGGGGGATATTTAGCAGATAAAAAATTTCACTCATCTACTAAATATTTACGTTTTGCTCTTATTTTGGCCGTTATTGCAATTTTGATTTTTATTTTTATGCCTCATCACAGTTTAAATATCTATTTTGGAATGAGCTTAACTCTAGGTTTTGCAGCTTTAGTTTTTACAATGAGAGCAACATTTTTTGCTCCAGTAGATGAAATTCAAATCCCAAGAGAAATTAGTGGGGCAGCTATGAGTATAGCTTGTATATTTGGATATTCTCCGCAACTTTTTTGCTTTGCACTTTATGGTTTTATTATTGATAAATTTCAAGGTTTGTTTGGATATCAAATTGTTTTTGGGCTTATGGGATTTTTTGCAATTTGTGGAGTTATTGTAACTTCGATTTTACTTAAAATGATAGCTAAGAAAAAATTACAAGGAGTAATTCAATGAAAATAGGTTTAGAGACAGAAAGTATGCATCTTTGGTTTCAAAATGGTAAAATGGATATATTTTCTTATATAGATTTTGCTAAAAATTTAGGATGTGATGGTGTTATTATAAATATTATTAAAGATTTTGGATTAGATGAAGAGTGGGGATGTTTAGGAAGTGATGATGAAAAACATCTTTTAAAGATAAAGGCTAAGCTTGATGAATATAAAATGTATTGTGAAATTGATGCTAAAGGTTTTGATTTAAACAAATTTGAAAAAATCAGTAAAGTTTGTAAAATTTTAAATGCAGATATTATAAGATCTTATGTGCCTTTAACTGATAACACCAAAAAGGTAAAAAATGCAAGTGATGGGGCTTTTGATGATTCTAAAATTACTGCAAGATTTAATAAAGAAGAATTTTTAAGCGTAGCCAGTGAGATTAAAGCTTTAATTCCACTTCTAGAAAAAAATAACTTAAAACTTGCAATTGAAAATCACGAGTATCAAACATCTACTGAATTGCTTGAGCTTTTAAATTTAATCAATCATCCTAATATCGGCTTTTTGTATGATTTTGGAAATTCGATGATGGCTTATGAAGATCCAATTGTTGCTTGTAAAAATATGGCTAAATATACTTTTAGTACTCATTGTAAAGATCATATTGTTTTTATAGAAGATGATACTGCATATGTTTGTGGAGTTCCTTTGGGTGATGGTAATTTAGATATAAAAACTTGTATTAAGATTTTAAAAGATCAAGGTTTAGAAAGGATAAATATAGAGCAATGTTTTCCATATTGTGCTACTTTTAAAAGAGAAAAAGGTACAGGTGGAGTAAAAGAATTAGGTAGTGGAGCTTTTAAAATAGAACAACCTTTGTTTAATGATTTAAAAGCGATGCAGTATTATTATCCTCAAGAAGTTTCAAATGAATATTTAGAAAAACTTTTAAAACTTCAAAAACAAGGTTGTGAAAAAAGTATTAAATATTTAAAAAGCATTATTTAGACAAAATTTGATTTAAATTTTGTCCAATTTCTTTAAACATAATAAAACGTTTTTTATACATAGAGCGTTTATTGCTAGGTATTTCTTCTAGACTTTTTTGTTCGTGTGAAAGCTCATAATATTTGTGATTATTTATTTTAACGAGCTTTCCTCCATTTTCAAGCCAAATTTTTTTATAATTAACAAAATAACCTTTATCATATCCCTTTTGAGATCTGATTTGGTTTTTTTCATAAACTCCAAGTGTAACGTTAAGTTTTAAACATTTGCAAAGTATTTTAACACATTCTATAAGTAAAGCTATAGGACGTGATCCATGACATTTTTTGGTAAAGATTTTATTTATATCTAAAGCATTAAAATTAGCGTGTTTATAACCTTGAATGCAAGAAATTAAAAGATTGTTTTCCAAAGTAAAACAAAAACAACATTGTTCAATAATATGCTTTTGATATTTAAGAGAAAAAGCCCAAAAACCTTCTTCGTGGACATGATGATTTTTTCCTAAATAAAGTTCAAAATCTTCACCAAAATTAAAGATAAGTTGATCTTTGGGTAAAAATTTAAAATTTTTAAGTCCTTGATTTGCGTCATAGATTAAAGTTTTGACACGCTCATTTGCATTAAAACTTTTATCACAAAATCTTCTTATGGCGTTATAGCAAATTTCTGGTTTATTAAAAAAATTTTTTAAATGTTTGTTTTCTTCTATATTTAGTGTTTTTTCGAGAAATCTAATTTGAGGATAATATAAAAGTTTTCTTAAATAAAAACGTATGCGACGTCTAAAGCTAATCATTTTACTTTTATCATCAAATTTTGGCGTAGGGAATTTAAATTGATTCATTGTATTATTCTTTTAATATCATTAAATGTTGCAAAAAGCATTAAGGCTAATAAAATAGCCATACCACCATAGCTTAAATATTCAAAAACTTTTTGTGGAACCTTACGTTTAAAAATCATTTCATATAAATTAAAAAGTATGTGCCCTCCATCAAGCATAGGTATAGGCAAGAGATTTAAAATTCCAAGATTAATGGAGATTAAAGCTGTAATAATTAAAAGCATCGAAATACCATTATGCGCTGCTTTAGAAGTTATATCGACCATAGTGATAATGCCACCTAAATTTTTTGCATCAATTTCAGAACTTAAAAGTTTTGCTATACCTTTTATGATAAGTGTTGAAGCATTTAAACTTTCATCATAGGCATATTTTAAAGCACTAAAACCTTTATAATATATAGTACTTAGCTCTCCATTTGGTGAAATTCCAATCAATGGCTTTTGAACTGGCTGTAAAAATTCATTATAAGAAGATGCTATTTTTGGTGTTAGTTCTATTTGTAATTTTTCATTATTTCTTTGGATTAAAATTTGTAATTTTTCATTTTTAACTAGTTTAGAAATTTCATCAAAACTTTTAATTTTATGATTATTGATCTCTAAAATTGTATCATTTTTTTGGATTCCTGCGTGAAAAGCAGCAGAATCTAAAGCTACATTTCCAACTATAGGAGAAAATTTTTGTATGCCTAAATTTGCGATTATGATATAAAGTAAAAAAGCTAAAAATATATTAAAAAATGGTCCTGCAAAAAGTATGTAAATTTTTTTTATAGGATTTAAAACACTATAGCTATCTTTATCTAAATTTTCAACCCCTGGTCTCATATCATCTTGTCCTTTGAGTTTTACATAACCTCCAAGTGGCAAGGTGCTTAATCTATAAATTGTTCCTTTAAAGTTATATTCTAAAAGACTTTTTCCAAATCCTATGCTAAAAATTTCAACCTTTACTCCTAAAGATTTTGCTGCCAAAAAATGTCCAAGTTCGTGGAAAAAAATTAAAAATGAAATAACCAATAAAGTAACAAGAAAATTAATAGAATAAAATTTAAATCCTATTATAAGAATTAAAGCTAAAAATAATAAAGATCTCATTTTCTTCCTTTTATATAAGCATAAATATATTCATAGCCAGAATAAAGAGTAAGGATTAAAGCAATATAAAGCAAAATTTGTGCGAAGGGCCACTGCATTATTAAAAACCCAATAGCTACCATTTGAAATCCGGTTTTTAATTTTCCAGCAAATGATGCGCTAATATCTAAATTTTCACTTACCATAACGACGCGAAATCCTGTGATAAAAAATTCTCTTACCAAGATAATATAAATAATCCACTCATTAGCTCTACCCATCATTAAAAGTCCAATAAATGCTGCTAAAATGAGCATTTTATCAGCTAAAGGATCTAGAATTGATCCAAGTTTTGTTATTTGTCCCCAAGTCCTAGCAATATATCCATCAAAAAAATCACTTAAAGCAGCTAAAGAAAAAGTTAAAGCCGCAAAATAATTAATCCAACTTTGATGAATTTCTTCAAAAGAATGAGTAAGTAGAAAAAATAATAAGGGTGCAAATATAATTCTTAAAGATGCTAAAGCATTTGGCAAATTCATAAAAAACCTTAAAATAATAAAATTAATTATATTTTATAAAAATAAGACAAAAACTTGGTAAAAATTTTTAAAAAATAAGAATAAAATTTTTATAACAATTAAAATTTTCTCAATATTATATATTTTAATTTATTACTTAAAGTAATTTAAATATTTGTCAATTCTTTTTTAAATACTAGTTAGATTTAATTATAACATACTATGAAAGTAAAAAAATATTAAAATTCAAAGATTTCTGGTTTTAATTTAAGCATTAAACAAAAGGCCCCTAAAACTGCTTGTTCTTTTACAAATTCCCTATCTCCTTTAAGATAGAGTATTTCTTGTATATAGGTTCCATCTTTAAACATTGCTCCAATGTAAATTGTTCCTGCTTTATGTTCTTTAATATCTTCTTTATCTGCTATACCACTGATTGCTAAAGCAAAATCTGGTTTAGCAGTTTTAAAAATACCTTTTAACATAAAATAAATACATTTTTCACTGTATGCTCCATTATTTTCTAAAATATCTTCGCTTATCCCAAGCCATTCGTGTTTAATACGATTAGAATAGCTTACAATAGAACCTTCAAAGATTTGACTAATTCCTGGAATTTGAGTAATTGTTGATGCACAAAGCCCCCCAGTACAACTTTCAGCGAAAGAAATTTTCATATTTTTTTCTAAGAGTTTTTTACTTATAAATTCAATAGGATCTTTTCCTAGGAAAAATTTTTGTCCGAATAAATTTTGAACACTTTTTAAAAAACTTTCAAGTTTTCCATATTGAGAACTTGAGACTCTAATAAGATTTATATGTTCTAAAAGCTGGGTAACTTTGATTTTTACTTCATAAGATTTTGTTAGAGTTTCAAGTAGTAAGCTTGCACTTTGGCTATCTATACCAAAAAGACAAAAATATTTAAAATTTAGTGTTATTTCTCCGATTAAATTTGGGATTGTATGATTTGTTTGAATTTTTAAAACATTAATTTTACAATTTGCAAATTTAATCATAAAGCTATCTTTTTCGTAAAGAGATTTACTTGGAACAAGAGTATTTTCTTCTAAAACAAGATTATCTTCATTTAAAGTTGCAAGAATTTTTGCTACAGTAGGATAATATTCAAAGCTAGAAAATATAGTAATAAAATCGTATTTTTGCATTAAATTTTCAAGTAAAAATGGCAAATCTTTATCAGTTTTATTTTGGATCTTAATTTCATTTATCTCTTTAAATTTTTTTTCATAAACTCTATAAATATAATTTTTATAATTTGTATTGGCAATAATCTCATCTCCTAAAATAAAAAGCAAATGTTTCATTATATATTTCCTTGATATTTATACTAATTTAATATTATATCTAAAAACAAAGGCTAAATTAAAGCTATTTAGAGTAAAATTACATTATTTTTTAGGTGGATTTATGGATTATAAAAATACTTTACTTTTGCCAGATACAAGTTTTCCCATGAGGGCTAATTTAGGTGAAAATGAAAAGCAACGTTTTTATAAATGGTTTGATAAAAATTATGCTTATGAAAAAATAAAACAAAAACGTAAAAATGCAAATAAAAGTTTTACTTTACACGATGGCCCTCCTTATGCAAATGGTCATATCCATATAGGACATGCCTTAAATAAAATTTTAAAAGAAACTATTATAAAACTTCATTATTTTCAAGGCGAAAAAGTTCGCTTTACTCCAGGTTGGGATTGTCACGGACTTCCTATAGAACAGCAAGTAGAGATAAAAATTCAAGATAAAAAACATTTGCTTAGTAAAAATCAAATTAGAGAATTATGTCGTGAGCACGCTAAGGAATTTGTTAATATTCAAAAGCAAGAATTTAAAGACTTAGGCATCATTGCTGATTGGGATAAGCCTTATCTTACAATGGATTTTACTTTTGAGGCAAATATCTATAGAACTTTATGTCAGATTGCAAAAAAAGGTCTTTTATTAGAAAGATCTAAGCCTGTTTTTTGGAGTTGGGCTGCAAAGTCTGCTTTAGCGGAAGCTGAGGTAGAGTATCAAGATAAAGAAGATTATTCTGTTTTTGTAAGTTTTGATTTGGATCAAATTTCTTGTGAAAAATTAGGGGTAAAAAAAGCTAGTGCAGTAATTTGGACTACCACACCTTGGACTTTGCTTGCAAATCAAGCTATTGCCTTAAATCCTGATGAAATTTATGTTTTAACAAAAGAAGGATTTATTTTTGCCAAAGCTTTGCTTAAAAACATGGTAGAAAAAAATCTTACAACAGGAGAGATAGAAAAAGAATTTCAGGCTAAAGATTTAGAAAAATTAGAAGCAATCAATCCTTTAAATTCAAGAAAGTCTATTTTAATTCTTGCAAATCATGTTTTAATGGAAGGTGGAAGCGGGCTTGTGCATACAGCTCCAGGACACGGAGAAGATGATTATTATGCTTGTTTGAAATATGATATTGAAACCATAATGCCGGTAGATGATAGTGGTTGTTATGATGAAACTTTAAGACTTAAAAAACTTTTACCACAAGATTTATTAGATGAATTTATCGGACTTCACGTTTTTAAAGCAAATGAAAGAATTTTAGAACTTTTAGGAGAGCATCTTTTGCATTCTTCTAAATTTATACATTCTTATCCATTTTGCTGGAGAACACATAAGCCAGTAATTTATAGAGCGACTAAGCAGTGGTTTATAGTAATGGATGAACTTAAAAATGGAAATACTTTAAGAGAGTGCGCTAAAGAGCAAATTGCTAAAGTAAAATTTTATCCTCAAAGTGGTATTAAAAGAATTGGCTCTATGATTGAAAATCGTCCTGATTGGTGTATATCAAGACAAAGGGTTTGGGGAACTCCTATAGCCTTTTTTAGAGATAAAAATTCAAAAGAAGTAATTTTGGATGATGAAATTTTAGAATTTATTGCAGATATTTTTGAAAAACAGGGTTCTGATGCTTGGTGGAGTCTTGAAATAAAAGATTTATTACCGCCTAATTCAAAATATGAAGCACAAAATTTAGAAAAGATCAATGATATACTTGATGTTTGGTTTGATAGTGGAAGTACTTGGAATGCTGTTTTAAAATCTTGTAATTATGATGCAGGAGAATTATCTGCTGATATGTTTTTAGAAGGAAGTGATCAGCATAGAGGATGGTTTCAAAGTTCTTTGCTTACAAGTGTTGCTATTAATAATCAAAGTCCATTTAAAAGTATTTTAACACACGGTTTTAGCATTGATGAAAAGGGACAAAAAATGTCTAAGTCCAAAGGTAATGTAATAGCTCCAAATTATGTTGCTAAAACTTATGGAGTAGAGATTTTAAGATTATGGGTTTTATTAAGTGATTATTCAAGTGATTTAAAAATTTCAGATAATATTTTAAAACAAGTTAGTGAACAATATAGAAAAATTAGAAATACCATAAGATTTTTACTTGCAAATATTAATGATTTAAATGATTTAAATGTTAAAGAATTTTCTTTTATAGATCAATGGATACTTTCTAAAGCTAAAATGGTATTTAAAAATACTAAAGAATCTTTTAAAAATTATGAATTTGCAAAAGGTTTTAATTATCTTCTAAATTTTTTAAGCTCTTATTTAAGTGGAATTTATTTAGATATTAGCAAAGATAGACTTTATTGTGAGCAAAAAGATAGCTTAAAAAGAAGAAGTACTCAGGTAGCTATGGCTTTAATTACTAAAGAATTATTTAATATTTTAGCACCTTTTTTCACTTATACCATTGATGAAGCTTTAGAGCATAGTAATAAAATTATAAAAAATAATGATATAGTAGATGTATTTGATCTTAGTTTTAATGAAGAATTAAATATAGCTTTTGATATAGAAGATAAATTTTTGTTAGAAGCAAGAGAAAAATTCTTTGAAAAAATAGATATTTTGAAAAAAGATAAAATTATTAGATCTACTTTAGAACTTAAGCTTTATACCACTTCATCTTTTATTTTAAATTTAGATAAAGATGAAATGATTGATTGGTTTATGGTAAGTGATATAAGCATAGATGAAAATAATGAAATTCTAAGCGAATTTGAAGTTAATAATGAAAAATTTATTATTTCGAAAGCTAAAGAGTATAAATGCCCAAGATGTTGGAGATTTAAAGCTATAAAAGAAGAATGTTTATGTGATCGTTGTTCTAAGGTATTGGATTTATAATGTTTTTAGAACCTATGCCTTTTAGTATTATAATTGCAACGATTGTTATTGTTTTGCTTTTAAGTGCCTTGGCTGTATTTTTTATAAAATTAACAAAGGATAAGAAATGATTACTTTAAAAGAAGCTTTGACATATTCTAAAGAAGAACTTGCAAATTTAAAAAAAGAATTAAATGAAAAAGCAAAAAAGCAAAAGCAAATTGGTGCCTTTGTTGAACAATTTCTAGATAAAGATTTAACAGATAGTATAGAAGGTATTCCAGTTGCTATTAAAGATAATATTTGTGTAAAAGATTGGGAGCTTACTTGTGCTTCAAAAATTTTACAAGGTTATGTTTCTCCTTATGATGCAAGTGCTATAAAAAAATTAAAAGAAAATGGTTTTTCACCTTTTGGACGCACTAATATGGATGAATTTGCTATGGGAAGTTCTACTGCAAATTCTTATTACGGTAAAACTTTAAATCCTTTAGATTTTAGTAAGGTTCCAGGTGGAAGTAGTGGTGGAAGTGCCGCTGCAGTTTCTAGTGGTTTAGCTTTAGCAAGCTTAGGAACAGATACAGGTGGATCAGTAAGGCAACCCGCTGCTTTTTGTGGATGTGTAGGTTTTAAGCCAAGTTATGGCCGCATTAGTCGTTATGGCTTGGTAACTTATTCTTCAAGTCTTGATCAAATTGGTGTTTTAACTCAAAATGTAGAAGATGCTGCTTTACTTTATGATGCGATCGCAGGATATGATGAATTAGATAGCACGAGTGCTAAAATAGAATTTGCCAAAACAGCACCAAATTTAAATTCTGATAAAAAATTAACTATAGCTGTTATACAAAATTATATTGATGAGGCAAGTACTGAAGTAAAACAAACTCTTTTAAAAACTATAGAATTATTAAAATCATATGGGCATAATATTATTTATAAAAATTTACTTGATTCTAAATTTGATATAGCAGCGTATTATATTATCGCTGCAGCTGAAGCAAGCACAAATTTAAGTCGTTATGATGGAGTGAGATTTGGACGAAGAAGTGAAAAACAAGATAGCTTAAATGAAATGTATATCAATACAAGAAATGAAGGATTTGGAGATGAGGTTAAGCGTCGTATTTTATTAGGAACTTTTGTTTTGAGTAGTGGGTATTATGATGCTTATTATATAAAAGCTTTAAAAGCAAGAACTTTCATCAAAAATAAATACAAAGATATTTTACAAGATTGTGATCTTATTTTTATGCCAGTTACCCCAACTACTGCTTTTTCTTTTGATACTCAAAAAACTCCTATGCAAAATTATTTAGAAGATGTTTATACGATTTCAGTGAATTTAGCAGGACTTGGAGGTATTAGTATTCCTGTAGGAAAAGATAAAAATAATCTTAATATTTCGGCTCAGCTAATATGTAAGCAATTTGATGAGCAAACTCTTTTAGATGGTGCATTAAATTTAGAAAAAATTATAAAAAATAAATAGGGATTATTATGAAAATCATTAAACGTGCTTTAACTTTTGAAGATGTGCTTTTGTGTCCAGGATATTCTGAGGTTTTACCTAAAGAGGTAAAAATTGATACAAAATTAACCAAAAATATCACTTTAAATATTCCTTTAGTATCTGCAGCTATGGATACAGTAACTGAACACAGAGCAGCTATTATGATGGCAAGACTTGGCGGTATTGGAGTAATCCATAAAAATATGGATATAGCTTCACAAGCTAGAGAAGTTAAAAGGGTAAAAAAAAGTGAAAGTGGTGTAATTTATGATCCTATTTATATAGGTGCTAAAGCTAGTGTTAAAGAAGCTTTAGAACTTATGGCAGAGTATAGAATTTCTGGCGTTCCTGTTGTTGATAAAAATAAAAAATTAATAGGAATTTTAACTAATCGTGATTTAAGATTTGAAAGTAATTTAAATAATTTAGTTGAAAATGTAATGACTAAACCACCTTTAATCACAGCTCCAAAAGGTTGTACTTTGGATGATGCAGAGAAAATTTTTAGCACTAATAAGGTTGAAAAACTTCCTATAGTAGATGAGAAAGGATATCTTGAAGGTCTTATTACTATAAAAGATCTTAAAAAGAGAAAAGAATATCCTAATGCAAATAAAGATAAATTAGGAAGATTGCGTGTAGCAGCTGCAATTGGAGTGGGTCAAATGGATAGGGCTAAAGCTTTAATTGAAGCAGGTGTTGATGCTATAGTTCTTGATTCAGCTCATGGGCATTCAAAAGGAATTATGGATACTATAAAAGAACTTAAAAAAACTTATTCTAATGTAGATATAATAGCTGGTAATATAGCTACTGCAAAAGCTGCTAAAGCTTTATGTGAATTAGGTGTTGATGCTATTAAAGTAGGTATTGGACCTGGGAGTATTTGTACAACAAGGATCGTTTCAGGAGTTGGAGTTCCTCAAATTTCAGCTATTGATGAGTGTGCTTTAGAAGCTGCTAAATTTAATGTTCCTGTTATAGCAGATGGTGGGATAAAATATTCTGGAGATATTGCCAAAGCTTTAGCTGCTGGGGCAAGTTCTGTGATGATAGGTTCATTGCTTGCTGGAACAAATGAAAGCCCAGGAGAGCTTTTTACTTATCAAGGAAGACAATATAAAACTTATAGAGGTATGGGTTCTCTTGGTGCTATGCAAAAAGGAAGCTCTGATAGATACTTTCAAGAAGGAACAGCACAAGAGAAATTAGTTCCAGAAGGCATAGAAGGACGCGTGCCTTATGTTGGAAGTATTAAAGATGTGGTTCATCAGCTTTTAGGGGGTTTGAGATCTTCTATGGGTTATGTAGGAGCAAAGGATATACAAGAATTTAAAGAAAAAGCTGAATTTGTAGAAATTACTAGCGCAGGTTTAAAAGAAAGTCACGTTCATGATGTAACTATCACACACGAAGCGCCAAATTATAAGGTAAATAATCAATGAGTTTTGAGGAAAAATTAGAAAAAGCTAATGAAGCTTTAGAGAAATTAAACAATGATGAATTAACTTTAAATGAAAGTGTTAAAATTTACAAAATTGGTTTAGAAAATATCAAAAAAGCTAGAATGGAATTAGATAAAGCAAAATTAGAGGTGGAAAAAATCAATGAGTAAAATAGCTGCTTTACAATTTCCTACTTTGGCTTTAAGTGAGTCAAGACTTGATTATTATTTGCAAGCTTCAAAAGAAAGTGGTGCAAATTTAGTTGTACTTGGAGAATATGTTATCAATAGCTTTTTTACAGAATTGCTTTCTATGCCAAAAAGTATGATTAAAGAACAAAGCGAAGTTAAAAAAGAAAGTCTTATAAAACTTTCTAAAAAATATGATTTAGAAATTATTGCACCTTTTATCAGCGTGGAAACTAAAGGATATAAAAAAACCTGTCTTAAAGTTTCGCCTAAGATGATTAAAATTTATGAACAACAAATTTTAATGCCCTATACTCATTGGAATGAAAAGGCTTTTTTTAACAATAAAGAACAAGACGAGCTTAAACTTTTTCATTTTAGCTATGAAGGATTAAAGTGTGCATTAATTTTTGGTTTTGAGGCTCATTTTGATATTTTTTGGAAAAAAATTATGGAAAAAAAGATTGATCTTGTTATTATTCCTACTGCTTCTACATTTGAAAGTAAAAAACGTTGGGAAGAGCTTTTAAAAATAAGAGCCTTTTTAAATCATACTAGTGTTTTAAGGGTTAATCGTATAGGGACTTCAAAACATAGTGAAGAATGGAATTTTTATGGCGATACTATGTTTATTAATGCTTTTGGGGAGATAGAAGAAAAGCTTGGAAATGAAGAAGAAATGCTTATTGTAGAACCAAAAAAAGCTAACGAAGCAAGAAATTTATGGGGATTTGATAAAATTATAAAAAATAAAATTTGATATTTCTTAGGATTAAATGTGGATATTTTTTTTAAAAATATAGAAAGTTTAAAGATCTCAAATTATGATCTTGCTTCAAAAATCTTAACCTTTTTAAATGAGTCGAAATTAAGCTTTAGAATAGATGAAAATTTAAATATTTATGATTCTCAAAAAAGGTATTTATATGAAAATAAGGAGCAAATGAATCAATTTATCAGTTCTATTTTCAATGAAAGTAAAAATTATCCTTTTATTTTTATCTATGGTATAGCTAATGGGGAATTGATTAAAAATTTAAGTTATAAATATAAACATATTTTTGTTTTTGAAAGTGAAATTGAACTTTTAATTTTAGCTTTAAATATTGTAGATATCAGCGAAGAATTAAAAAATTATAAAATTATTTTATTTGATCCTAATGCTTTTGATTTTGAAATTCAAGTTGCTATGTTTTTTGATCATCAAGATATACTTGAATATTTAAGTTTATATAGGCTTTTTACTAGTTCTTTATATTATAAAGATTTTTTTAATAATGAGATATTAAAAGTTAATGAGATATGCATAAAAATGGCTGATGTAGCTATAAGAAATGCTGATAGAACTTGCTATCTTCCTCTTTTAACTTATAAGCAATTTCTTTTCAATACTCCTAAAATGTTAGAAAATATTCCTTTTCAAAGACTTATAGCTCAAAGAAAAAATGCCTTTGATACAGCCATAGTAGTTTCAGCAGGACCTTCACTTACTAAACAACTTCCTTTACTTAAAAAATATCAAAATAACGTTTTTATTTTTTGTGCTGATGGAGCTTTAAACATCTTGCTTAAAGAAGACATTAAACCTGATTATGTAACAAATTTAGATTTTTCTGATGAACCAATTAATTTTTTTAAAGATGCATCCTTTAATAATACTTTAATAATGCTTGAATGTGCAACATCACCAAATGTTGTTGATTTTTTAAAAAAAGAAAAAATTATTCTTTGTATTAGAAATAAACCTTTGTATATGCGTTATGATTTAAATGATTTTGGCTATATAGATACAGGAACTCATGTAAGTCATTTCTCTTATACTCTAGCTCTTGCTTTAGGATTTAAAAATATTATTATGATAGGACAAGATTTAGCTTATGATGAAAAAGGAAATTCGCATTCTGAAAATTATATTTTTGGAGTAGATAATGAAAGCACAGATAGTATTCAAAGGTTAGAATGTTTAGCTTATGGAGGCAAAGGGAAAGTTTTAACCCATAGAACTTGGAATGATTATCGTATCAAATTAGAATACCTTTTTGCTTGCAATAAAGAAGTAAATTTTTATAATGCTACAGAGGGTGGAGCAAGGATAAATTTTACCAAAGAAGTATCTTTTAAAAATGCTTGCGAAACTTTACTTCATAAAGAAAAACCTAAATTTGAAAATTTAAAACCCTTAACTAAAAATAGAAGTGCTAAACTCATTGCTAAATTCTTTGAAAAATTAAAACAAGATAAGCAAACTTGTGAAAATTTATTAAATGATGCTAAAGCTTTAAAAGATGCATTAGACAATATTTTAAGTAAAGATATCATCTTGCCACAAGAATTTTTACAAAATGTTTATCAAAATATAAGTAGTTTTAATAATACTTTAGCAAATGATGAGTTTGTGCAAGATGAAACCTTAAGAGGTAATTTTGTTTATCGTGGATATTTGATTTCTTGCGCTATAAGAGATAAGAATGATGAGAGAGAATATTTGTTTGCTTATATAAAAGCTTATAAAGAATGGTTGCAAGAATTTTTAGAAAAATTAAATACTAAGTATGAAAATATCCTTGAAGCTTTAAGTATAGGGCAATATAAATAAATTTTAATTTTATAAAGTGATTTTTATCTAAAAAATTTAAAATTTTTTAGATATTTTTTATCAAGATTTTTTAGGGGTATTTTAGTGAAAAAGTGTTAGAATCTTTACTTTTGATTTCTTAAGATATTTGAGGCAAAGATGCAAAAAATTCATTTTATAGGTATAGGTGGCATAGGTATTTCAGCATTAGCAAGATTTTTAAAAGAGAAAGGTTTCATAATCAGCGGGAGTGATTTAAAAGAGAGTAAAATCACTAAAAAGCTTGAGAGTGAAGGTGTATGCGTATCAATCCCACACAATAAAGAAAATATTATCGGAAAAGATTTAATAATCTATTCAGCTGCTATAAAAGAAGAAAATCCTGAATTTAAATATGCTAAAGAATTAGGTATAAAAACTCTTTCGCGTAAAGAAGCTCTACCTTTGATTTTGCAAGATAAACGTGTTTTTGCAGTTGCTGGAGCGCATGGAAAAAGCACTACTTCAAGTATTTTAGCTTCTTTAATACCAAATTCATCAGTTATTATCGGTGCTATTTTAAAAGAATTTGGATCAAATATGATTTATAAAGAAAGCGAGAATCTTATTTTTGAGGCTGATGAAAGTGATAGTTCATTTTTAAATTCAAACCCTCATTTAGCCATAGTTACAAATGCAGAAGCAGAGCATTTAGATCATTATGGTAATGAAATTTCAAGGCTTCATCACGCTTATACTAGTTTTTTAGAAAATGCTAAGATTCGCGTTATTAATGCAGAAGATGAATTTTTAAAAGATTATAAAGGTGAAGCTTTGCGTTTTTATCCTAGCAAAGATATTAAAAATTGTGTTATGGAGCTTGAAAATTTTAAACCTAAAACAAGTTTTGAGCTTAAAAATCTAGGTCGTTTTAGTGTATTTGGTATGGGTTATCATTTAGCCATTGATGCTTCTTTAGCAATTTTAGCGGCATTAAATTATGAAAATATAGAGCAAATTAGATTGAATTTAAAAAAATATCAAGGTATTAAAAAAAGATTTGATATTTTATATGCTGATGAAGATTTGGCTTTAATCGATGATTATGGTCATCATCCAACAGAGATTAAAGCTACTTTAAATGCTGCCAAAGAATATGCAAAATTAGCAGGATATAAAAAAATAATTGCTATTTTTGAGCCTCATCGCTATACACGTTTATTTGCAAATTTAAAAGAATTTGTTTTAGCATTTAAAGATGTTGATGAACTAATAATTTTACCTGTTTATGCTGCAGGAGAAGAAAAAATAGAAATTGATTTAAAAAAACATTTTGATAATGCCTTATTTGTTGATGATATTAAAAGAGAGGGTAAATTTTTAGTTACAGATAAAGGAAGAGTCTTTGATAAAGGTTTGATTATAGGTTTTGGAGCAGGAGATATTAGCAATAAATTAAGGCAAAATAATGAGTAAAATTTTATTTTATCTTTTAATTATTTTAATTTTACTTTTAATCACTCTTATGTTGCGTAAAAAACTAGGATCTAAAACCAAACCTTTTTTTGTAATTTTACTTTTAGCTACTATTATTTTTTCTGTATTTTTTGAAATACAAAATATTAAAAAAGCAGAAAAAAATCGTGAAGTTCTTACAGCTTTTAATCAAGGTAAAAGCATCATTTGTAAAGATTTAAATATTTCTAATGATTATTTTAATTATGAATTTGGCACAGCGAGTTTTATTTCTAAGGATAACAATCTTAGCTTTAAATCTTTAATTATTGATATAAATCATTGCAGGTTAAAAAATGAGTGAAAATAAAGAAGAACTTATATCAAAATTGGATTTAAATGGTTATTTAGAAGAGTTTAAATCCTTTTTTTCAAGGGATAAAGATATATTTTTACAAGGCGATTCTTCACTTCATTTAAAGCGTATTGATGAGCTTTGCAAGATCAATTTCCCGCAAATTCCAGAAGTTTTAAATTTGGATAAAGCTTTGGCACATTTAAGCAAACAAGGGGTTTTGCATTTAGATGAAATCTATGAGTTTGTGAAAATTTTTTGTTATTTTGAAAAACTTAAAAAAATTAATTTTGGATTTAATCTAGACTCTTGGCTTGAAAAAATTCAGCTTTCAGAAGAAATTTTAGAACTCACCTTAAAATTTGATGATAAAGGAGAACTAAAAGAAAGTTTAGATGAAAGACTTATAAATTTAAATACAGCTTTAAGACTTAAAAATGAAGCCATAAGAGCCGAGTTTAAAAAACTTATTTATACTAAATCGCTTAGTCCTTATTTAATCGATACGCAAATTCATTTTATCAATGGTTTTGAAGCATTGCTTGTAAGAGGAGGGTTTAATTACACTTTAAAAGCTAAGATTATAGCTAGAAGTAGTAGTGGAGGTTTTTATATTATCCCTTTAAATATTGAAAATTTACAAGATGATATAGAAAAAATTAAAAATCAAAAAGAAGAGATTTATTATGAATATGCCAAAAATTTTTCTATTTTTCTAGCTAAAAATCTACCTTTTTTGAAATTTATTAATAGTGCTTTTGATTTATTTGATCATTATAGTGCTAGAGTTTTGCTTGCTAAAAAGAAAGATTATGAATTTATTTTATGTGAGAATTCAAATGAAATTATACTTAAAGATTTTGCGCATCCAGCTCTTGATAATCCAAAAAGCATTTCTCTTGATTTTAAAAAGCAAGTTTTAATCATCACAGGAGTAAATGCAGGCGGAAAATCTATGCTATTAAAATCTTTACTCGCTGCTGCTTTTTTAGCCAAACATCTTTTACCTATGAAAATAAAAGCAAATGAAAGCAAAATAGGCTCTTTTAAAGAATTTGATGCTATTATTGAAGATCCGCAAAATGTTAAAAACAATATCTCAACCTTTGCAGGCAGGATGCTTCAAATCTCCAAACTTTTTACTAAAAAGAATTTATTATTAGGAATTGATGAGATAGAACTTGGAACAGATTTTGAAGAAGCTGCTTGTTTATATAGTGTTATTATTTCTCATCTTATAAAAAATAAACTTAAAATCATCATTACAACACACCATAAGCGTCTTGCTATGCTTTTAGCACAAAATGAAGAAGTTGAACTTATCGCTGCTTTATATGATGAAGAAATTTCAAAACCAAAGTATGAATTTCTAAAAGGTACTATAGGAAAATCTTATGCTTTTGAAACAGCTTTGCGTTATCAAATTCCAGCTAATTTAGTAGGAGAAGCTAAAAAGCTTTATGGCGAAGATAAAGAGAATTTAGAAGTAATGGTGAGTAAAAATATCAATCTTGAACTAGAGCTTAAATCTAAGCTTCAAAATATACATAAAAAAGAGCAAATTGCTGATGAGATTTTACAAAATCTAAAAGAACAAAGGCAAAAACAAGAAGAAAAATTTAAAAATACTCTAAGAGAATTAGAATTTAAATTTTATAAAGCCATAGAAGAAGCTAAAAAAACTATAAATTTAAAAGATATTAAAGAAAAACAAAGAAGTTTAAATAAAGCCAATGAGCTAAAAAAAGAAATTATCTTGCCAAGTATAAAACAAAATGAAGAGCTAAGAGTAGGAGATTTTGTAAAATATGAAAAGATTAAAGGGGTGATTAAAGCTATTTCTAAAAATGAAGCTTTGATAGAATGTGAAGGGCTTAATCTAAGAGTAGGACTTAATTTGCTTAAAAAAAGCGTAGCGCTTCCTAAAAAAAGTCCTAAAACAAATATAAGTATTACTAAGCCAAGCAATTTAAATATCACTTTAGATTTACACGGACTTAGAAGCGATGAAGCCATTTCTAGGCTTGATAAATTTATTTCAGATGCTTTGATTGCTGGGTTTGATGAAGTTTTAGTATATCACGGCATAGGAACAGGAAAGCTTGCTTTTGCTGTAAAAGAATTTTTAAAAACACATAAAAGTGTAAAAAGTTTTAGTGATGCACCGATCAATCAAGGTGGTTTTGGTGCTAAGGTAGTGAGGTTTTAGAAAGGTTAGTTATGGCAAAAAAAGAAGCACAAACAGATTTATTTGTATATAAGCTTTTAGAAGAAGCAAAGATAAATTTAACTTATCAGGGTTCAGATATTAAAGAATTAAATGAAGCTTTAAAAAACGCTTCAAAAAAAGGAACAAATAAACAAGGATATCCCGAATATTGTGGAGTAGTAAAAGATTTTGTAATTGTGATTGAAAATAAGGCAGATCTTAGCAAACATATCAAAAGAAATGAAAATAATCTTATCTCGCAAGAGCAAAAAGATATAGAAAATTATGCTTTAAATGGTGCTTTATGGTATGCAAAGCAAATTATTAATAATCAAAATACTTATAAAAAGGTTTTTGCAATTGCTGTAAGTGGCGATAGTAAGAAGCATAAGATTACTCCAATGTTTATTGATAATGGAGCATTTATTAGAGAACCTTTAGAAGATATAGAAACTTTTATGCTTTTAAATGAGAAAAAGATAGAAGATTACTATAGAAGGGAAGTATTAAAAGAAGAGTCAAGTAAGCAAAAAACAAAAGAGGAGATAGAAAAAATTGCAAGCATTTTGCACGAAGACTTGCGTAATTATGGAGCATTAGATGATAGAAATAAGCCTTTAGTGGTAGCTGGAATTTTATTAGCATTAGATGAGATGAAAGTAAAAAATTTAGATTTAGATTATTTAAATAATGACTCTATAGATACAGATGGCTTTAAAATTTATGAACTCATTAAGTCAAATTTAAAAAGATCGGATTTAGCTCCACAGGTAAAATTTGATAAAGTTTTAACTCAATTTTCAGTGATTAAAGATACAAAAAAGATTAATGAGATATGTGAGATTGTAGATAAAAAAGGTCTTAGGATAAATTCTACTCCTTTAAAACACTATGCTAAATTTATCAAAGAAAATATTTTTGATTCTATTGATAGAATTAAAAATTCTAATGATTATTTAGGGATTTTTTATAGTGAATTTATGCGTTTTAGTGGAGGCGATGGACAAACTTTAGGTATAGTTTTAACCCCGCATCACATTACAGAGCTTTTTTGTGATTTGATTAATTTAAAACCTAGCGATAGAGTGCTTGATCCTTGTTGTGGGACAGCAGGATTTTTAATCACAGCTATGGATTATATGCTCTTACAAGCTAAAAATGAAAGGCAAAAAGAAGAGATAAAGAAAAATCAACTTTTTGGCTTTGAACTTCAATCTTTTATGTTTGCTGTTGCTACTGCTAATATGGTTTTAAGGGGCGATGGTAAAAGCAATTTAGATGATGAAGATTTTTTAAAGCAAAATCCACTTAGACTTCAAGAAGACTTTAGGGCTAATGTAGGCTTTATGAATCCACCTTATTCTCAAGGTAAGATTGATAAAAATTTAACAGAAATTGCTTTTAGTGAACATTTGTTAAATTCCATACTAAAAGATGGAAAAGTTGTAGTAATCGTTCCACAATCTGCAATGACTGGAAAAAGCAAAGAAGAAAAGATAATCAAAGAAAGCATTCTTAAAAATCATACCTTAGAAGGAGTGATTACTTTAAATAAAAATACTTTTTATGGAGTAGGGACAAATCCTTGTGTAGCAGTTTTTACAGCAGGAATTCCGCACTATAAAGATAAGATAGTTAAATTTATCAATTTTGAAGATGATGGTTATGAAGTGCAAAAGCATAAGGGTTTGGTTGAAAGCATACATGCACAAGATAAAAAAGCTTATCTTTTAAAGGTATGGCGTGATGAGATAGAAGCTCCAAGTAAATTTTGCGTTAAAACTACTATAGAGCCAAATGATGAGTGGCTACATAGTTTTTATTATTTTAACGATGAGATTCCAACGCATGAAGAATTTGAAAAAACAATGGCAGATTATTTAACTTTTGAGTTTAATATGATAACACATGGCAGAGGCTATCTTTTTGGTTTAGAGGATAAAAAAGATGAAAAATGATTTAGCTAGTGTTGAGTGGAAAGAATTTAAGATAAGTGAAGCGTTTGAAAATTTTCATGGAAAAAGATTAGTTGAAAAACAAAGAATAAAAGGAAAAATTCCGCTACTTACAGCTGGTGAAAATAATAATGCAATTGCTTCGTTTATTAATAATGCAAGTGTAATTTATGAAGATTTTATTTCTATAGATATGTTTGGCAATGCTTTTTATCATCCATACAAAGCTTCAGGAGATGATAATATTTATTTTTTTCTTAATCAAAAACTTTCAAAATATGTAAAATTGTTCATTGTATGTTGTATAAATATGCAAAAGAGTAAATATTCTTATGGAAAGCAATTTAGGCAGACAAATGCTGATAATTGTAAAATAATGCTCCCGATAGACTCTAAAGGCAATCCAAATTATAGCTTTATGGAAAGCTATATGAAAGAAATAGAACAGAACTATATAAAAAGCATCTTAAGTTATTACAATAAAAAACTATTAAGTTACGGGGGGGGGGTATTACCTAATTGTAATAACACCTTTAGAGAACAAAGCATTTTCATTGAGGATGGCCTCATGAAAATTGCAGGAGAAAAATTAAAATTAGAAAATATAGAGTGGAAAGAATTTACTTTAGAGCAAATTTTTAGTGAAATTAAAAGGGGTAAAAGGTTAATTGAAAAAGATAGGATAAAAGGTAATATACCTTATTATTCAGCAAGTAAAGAAAATAATGGATTAACGGATTTGATCAGCAATCCTTTATTTGTAGAGAAAGATAAAATTATTATTACGACATTTTGTGATTGTTATTACATAGAAGGAAATTTTACTGCTAGTGATGAGATTACAATGCTTGGAAATGAAAAATTAAATAAATATAATGGTTTATTTTTAGCAAATATTATTAAAAATAATGCTTCAAAATTTGCTTTTGGATATAAAGCTTTTACAGAAAGATTAAAAAGACAAATCATACAACTCCCAAAAGATGAAATGAATAATCCAAATTGGCAATTTATGGAAGATTATATGAAAGCTATAGAAAAAGAACATTTGGAAAAAATTACAGCTTATTATAATGCTAAATTAAATGAAAACAACTGGGGGGGGGGATTTGATTTAGATGAATATAAAAAATTTATCCAAAATCAAAAGCAGTTAGAAAATGTTGAGTGGAGAGAATTTAAAATAAATGAAATTTTTAATGTTTATACAGGAGGAGATTTAATATTATCCAAAATTAAAAAAGGGAATATTCCTATAATTAGCCATAGTGTGCTAAATAATGGAATTAGCTCATGGAGTTCGCAGATTAAAGATAGAAAAATTTTTAATTATAAGACAACAATTTCATTAGCTGATAGAGGTAATTTTTTTGCATTTACGCAAATGCAGAATTTTTATATAGGCACACGAGTAAAAGCCTTAGAGATAAAATATAATGTTGATTTTGATGTGCTAAAATTTATTTGCGTATGTATTAATAAACAATCTGATAGATTTTCATACGGAAGAAATTGCTGCGCAAATATAGAATTTTTAAATATTATTCTTCCCATAGATTCTAAAGGTAGTCCCAACTGGCAATTTATGGAAGATTATATAAAACATATAGAATATAAAAAGATAAAAGATATTGTAGTTTATTATCAAAGAAAATCATAAATCCACAAATATTTCTTAAAGCATTTTTCGCTAAACTTCATAAATTTTATAAGGTTTAGCGATGAAAAACATTATGATATTAAGTGGAGCTGGACTTAGTGCTCCAAGTGGGCTTAAAACTTTTAGAGATAATGGTGGGCTTTGGGATGAGTATGATGTGATGGAGATTTGCTCTGCAACAGGCTTTAGAAAAAATCCCAAAAAAGTGCTTGATTTTTATGATGCAAGACGCCTAGAGCTTGCAAATGTAAAACCAAATTATGCCCATAAGCAAATTGCTAAATTAAAAGAAAAATGGGGTAAAAATCTTTTTGTTTTAACGCAAAATGTTGATGATTTGCTTGAGTGTGCAGGGTGCAAAGAAGTCATTCATTTACATGGCTTTTTGCCTGAACTTCGTTGTTTAAAATGTGGTGAAATTTTTAATATAGCTTATAATTTAATGGCAAATAAAAAATGCCCTAAATGCAAAAGTGAAAATTTAAGGCATAATATTGTTATGTTTGAAGAAGCAGCCCCAGCTTATAACACACTTTACTCTCTTTTAAGTCAAACTTCACTTTTTATAAGCATAGGCACAAGCGGAGCTGTTTTGCCCGTGGGTGAGTATGCAAGAATGTGTGAAAAAAGTATTTTAAATATCTATGAAAAGGATGAAAATTTAGAGACATTTTTTGATAAAATTTATATAGAAAATATTTTAAGTGCTATTGATAAAATAGCACAAGATATAGATGAATTTATGAAAGATAGCTAATGTTTGATTCTTTGTTAAATGGGATGATTTTGGGTTTTGGGGTAAGTGTTCCTTTTGGACCTGTAAATATTTTGATCTTAACTTATGCTCTTAGAGTTTTTAAAAATTCTTTAGCTGTAGGTCTTGGTGCTTTTAGTATTGATATGCTTTATTTCTTTCTTTTAAAATTTGGACTTATTGGTTTTTTGGACAATGCGATATTTATGAAGGTTTTAGCTGTATTTGGATTTGTTTTTTTAAGCTATATGGCTTTTTTGATGCTTGTGAAAAAAAATAAAGATTTAAATTTAAAAAATGTAGAATTTAAAGAAAAATTGTTTAAAAGTTATTTAAAGGGTGTATTTTTAAATGGCTTAAATCCTTTTGTAATAGGATTTTGGCTTAGTGTTGCAGGTATTGCTATAAAAGAAAGTCATCCTAATGCTATGGTAATTGGTCTTATTGTAGCTATACTTTCTTGGATCTTTGCCCTATCTTTTTTTGTAGCAAGATATAAGGATTTTTTTAGTGCAAGGATTATTAAATTTATCAATATTATTTCAGCTCTAATCATAGAGTATTTTGCTATAAATTTACTTTATAAAACTTTTATAGGATAAAAAATGAATGCAAAAGAATTTTTAATAGAACTTTTAAAATTTAAATCTATCACACCAAAAGATGATGGAGCTTTAAATTTTATCGCTTTGGAGTTAAGCGAGTTTGAAGCTTTTTTTATAGAAAAAGAAGGTATCAAAAATCTTTTGCTTACAAAAAAATTTAAAGATGAAGGCGAGCATTTAGCTTTTTGTGGGCATATAGATGTTGTTCCTGCAGGAGAAGGTTGGCAAAGCGATCCTTTTAAACCTATAGAAAAAGATGGTTTTATCTATGCAAGGGGAGCACAAGATATGAAAAGTGGCGTGGCCGCTTTTGTGTATGCTTTAAAAGAAGCTAAATTTAATGGTTCAAGACTTTCTTTAATGCTTACAAGCGATGAAGAAGGCGAAGCAAAATATGGAACTTTGGAGCTTCTTAATTTTATGAAAGAAAAAGATCTTTTGCCTGATTTTGCTTTGGTAGGAGAACCAACCAGTGATAAACATTTTGGCGATACCATTAAAATAGGGCGTCGTGGATCTATTAATGCAACGCTTATTATAAAAGGTAAACAAGGGCATGTAGCTTACCCTGAAAAATGCATTAACCCTATACACGATTTTGCCCCAGTTTTAAAATTTTTAGCTGGATTTGATCTAGATCCTGGAAGTGCTGAATTTGATCCTTCAAAGATTGTTATTACAGATATTAGAGGAGGATTAGAAGTTAGTAATGTAACGCCAAATGATTTAAAAATTATGTTTAATATTAGAAATTCATTAGATACAAATGTAGATGATGTTAAAGCTTATGTAGAAAAAATTTGTGAAGGGTTAAACTATGAGCTTAAGATAAGTCAAAGCTCTAAACCTTTTTTAACCAAAAGTGATAATAAAATTGTTCAAAAAATTAATCAAAGCGTTCAAAAAATCACTTCTCAAGTTCCAAAATTTAATACCAAAGGTGGCACAAGTGATGCAAGATTTTTAGCTGAGTTTGGTGTAAGCGTATGTGAATTTGGTGTGCGTAATGATACAATCCACGCTGTAAATGAAAGAGTAAGCGTAGAAGAATTTGAAAAGCTTTGTTTAATTTATAAAGATTTCGTAGAAAATTTTTAAATAATATTTATTTTTTAATATTAAGAATTAAAAGAGTTAAAATGATTATAAATGGACAAAAATTTGATCTTAAAGAGCTTAAATTTATAGATTTTTTAAAAGAAAAAAATTTAAAAATAGAATTTATTGCCTTAGAATTAAATGGAAGAATAGTATCCAAAAGCGAATTTGAAAATTTAATTTTAAAAGAAAATGATAAAGCTGAAATCGTAAGTTTTGTAGGGGGAGGTTGATGAGAGTTAAATTCAATGGTGAGTTTTTAGAAACAGAGCATAAAAACACTTTAGATTTTTTTCAAAGTGTGAGTAAAAATGAAAGTGATGTGTGGATAGTAAATGGTTTTGCAACAAAGGAAAATATAAATTTAAATGAAAATGATGAGCTTTTTTGTATAGAAAAAAATGTTATGCCACCTAAAGATGCTTTAGATGCCATGATGAGATCACGCCATACTCCAAAGCTTCATGATAAACTTAAAAAAGCAAGTGTAGCAGTATGTGGGCTTGGCGGACTTGGATCACATATAGCCATAATGCTTGCACGTAGTGGTATAGGGCATTTAAAACTTATAGATTTTGATATAGTTGAACCTAGTAATCTTAATCGTCAAGCTTATCGTGTAAGTGATTTGGGTAAATTTAAAACCGAAGCTTTAAAAGAACAAATTAGCGAGATAAATCCTTATATTAGTATTGAAATTTGCACTTTGAAGATAGATGAAAATAATTTAAAGCTTTTATTTAAAGATATAAATATAGTTTGTGAGGCTTTTGATACTGCACTTGCAAAAGCTATGATAGCACAAAATTTTCATAAATATTTTCCAGATAAAACTTTAATTTGTGCTTCAGGTCTTGCAGGATACGGAGATAGTAATAGCATACAAACAAGAAAGATAGCACAAAATTTCTATGTTTGTGGAGATTTGATAAATGGGGCTAAAGTAGGCAATGGACTTATGGCTCCACGTGTAAATATTTGTGCAGCTCATCAGGCTAATTTAGTTTTAGAACTTCTAGCGAGAAATAATGATGAATGATATTTTAAAGATAGGAAAATATGAATTTCAAAGTCGTTTTATATTAGGTTCAGGTAAATTTTCACTCGATCTTATAAAATCAGCTATTGATGAGGCAAAAGTAGAGATCATTACTTTAGCTTTAAGAAGAGCTTATACTGGAAATGTTGAAAATATACTTGATTTTATTCCTAAAAATATCACGCTTTTACCCAATACCTCAGGCGCAAGAAACGCTAATGAAGCTTTGCGTATAGCAAGACTTTCAAGAGAACTTGGTTGTGGAGAGCTTATAAAGATAGAAGTAATAAGTGATAGTAAGTATTTATTGCCTGATAATTATGAAACAATTAAAGCTTGCGAGCTTTTAGCTAAAGAGGGTTTTACACCTTTACCTTATATGCATGCTGATCTTTATGCGGCTAGAGCTATGAGAGATGCAGGAGCTGCGGCTATTATGCCTTTAGCTGCACCTATTGGGAGTAATAAAGGCCTATGTGCTAAGGAATTTATACAAATTTTACTTAATGAGATTGATTTACCAATTATTGTTGATGCAGGCATTGGAACCCCTGCACAAGCTTGTGAAGCCATGCAAATGGGAGTAAGTGCAGTGATGATAAATACAGCCATAGCTGAAGCAAAAGATATCGCTTTAATGGCAAAAGCTTTTTCTTTGGCAACTCAGGCAGGAAGAGTGGGATATTTAGCAGGCTTAGCAAGTGTAAGTGAAGCTAAAGCAAGTTCTCCATTAACAGGCTTTTTAAGGGATTAGATTAAAGGGGATATTATTTGACTTTTATTGATTTTTGTAGTGGTATTGGCGGTGGGCGACTTGGCTTGGAAAAAGCAGGATTTACTTGTATAGCTTTTAGTGAGATTGACAAGGCTGCTATAAAAACTTATAAAAAATTATTTGATACTAAAAATGAGCTTGAATTAGGTGATTTAACTAAAATTAATCCTGAAATTTTACCTGATTTTGATTTGTTAATTAGTGGTTTTCCTTGTCAAAGTTTTAGTATTGCTGGTAAAAGAGAGGGTTTGGATAATAAAGAAAAAGGACAGATTATTTTTTATTTAGCAGATATTTTAAAGATAAAGCAACCTAATTTTTTTATACTTGAAAATGTAAAAGGTTTATTAAATCACGATAAAGGACAAACATTTCAAAAAATTTTAGAACTTTTAAAGTCTTTAGATTATGAGGTAAGCACAAAGCTCTTAAATAGTCTTGATTTTTCTTTGGCTCAAAGTAGGGAAAGGGTTTATTTTATAGGAATAAAAAAATCTTTAAATAGGATTTTTAAATTTGATTTTAAAGAGAAAAAAAAGCCTAATATAAAAGATTTTTTAAATCCTAGTGATGAAAATATTTTAAATAAAAACAAATATGAAACTTTTTTAAGATATTTACAAAATAAATACAATAAAAATCGTTTTTGTCTAGAAGAATTGTTAAAAAATGATTTTTTGATATTAGATACTAGACAAAGTGATTTAAGATGTTATCAAGGCAAAATTCCAACACTTAGAAGAGATAGGCAAGGAATTTTATATGTTTATAATAAAAATTTTTATATCTTAAGCAAGATTGAAGCATTAAAACTTCAAGGTTTTGGAAAAATAAGTAATTTAGAAGATAAAATAAAAAATATAAAACAAAGCGATATATTAAGACAATGTGGCAATGCAATGAGCGTAAATGTGGTAGAAAGTATTGCTAAAAGTTTAAGGGAGCAAATTGATGAATAAGGTAGAGCTTGGTTCAAATACAGCTAAAAATGGTTTTAAAAATGAAAATTTCGTAGTTAATACTTTTAATAATTGGCAAAATGATACTTTGGCACAATCTTGGCTAAAAGCTATGAAGTATAATTTAAGAGATATTCAAAGTGTGAAGGCACAAAAAATTAAAGGAGGTTTTAAAGCTGATGTTCAAGTTGTTATTTTAGTGCAAATTAAATTGCAGAATTTACAAGATGTGCAAAATATACAAGTAAAATTAGTGTCAAATCCACAAGGCTTTAATCAAGTTGATAAAAGATGGTTGAAAAATTATAATGAATTGTGGAATTTTCCTGATGAACTTTTGGAAATTTTACAGTACTTTACAGGTGAAAAAAGCCCAAAAATAAAAAATCCTAAAGATAAAAGAAGAATGTTTTTAACTGAATTCACAAAAGAAGAGCAAGAGCAGGTTATAAACTTCTTTATTAAAAATCAAGCCTTGGTTGTTAATGATATTTTAAAAGGTAGGGGACAATTTGCTAGCGAATGGTTTTTAGTGATTTTAAAGATTGAAAAACAAGATTTAAAATGGCTTTTAAAACCCATTAATGAAGTAATAAATTTTTATAGCGGGGAAGTGCTTATTACAGACAGGGGAAGTTTAAAAATTGGTAAAATTACTATGCAAAGAAAAGGTGGAGATAATGGAAGATTGAGTGCAAATATGTTGCAATTTAAAATTAATCCTTGCGAATTATTCATTGAAGTTATTAAAAGGGATTAATTAATGCAAGATTGTATGGAGTACTTACCTCATATGCGAAAGATAGAAAGTGAAATTTTAACCAAGGTTTTAAGCGAGGTTCAAGCTTATGATGAGAATAAATATAGTGCTAAAGATGTTAAAAATGCATTAAATTCCGTGCATTTAAGCATAGAAAATCTAAAAGCCTTGCTTTCAAGTGCAGCAGAAGACTTTATAGAGGAGCTTGCTTTAAAATCTGCCAAAATTAAGCAAAAATATTTTGGAAATGCGATTTTGCTTTTTACTCCACTTTATTTGTCAAATTATTGTAATTCAAAATGTGTTTATTGTGGTTTTCAAAAAGGAAATAAAATTACAAGAGCAAAACTTAATGAAGATGAAATTCATAAAGAAATGCAAGCAATTGCTAAAAGTGGATTACAAGAAATTTTATTATTAACAGGTGAAGGCAGAGAATTTGCAAGCGTAGAATATATTGCTCGTGCTTGTAAAATAGCTAGAGAATATTTTAAGGTTGTAGGAGTTGAAATTTATGCTTTAAATGAAGATGAGTATAAAATTTTACATGAAAATGGCTGTGATTATGTAACTATTTTTCAAGAAACTTATAATCCTTTAAAATATTCTAAAATTCATTTAGATGGTGAAAAACGTATTTTTCCTTATCGTTTTAATGCGCAAGAAAGAGCTTTAAGAGCAGGTATGAGAGGAGTTGCTTTTGGGGCACTTTTAGGGATTGATGATTTTAGAAAAGATGCACTTGCTACAGCTCTCCATGCGCATTTTTTACAACAAAGATATCCGTGGGCTGAAATTTCTCTTTCGATTCCGCGTTTAAGACCCATAATTAATAATGCTAAAATAGATTCAAAAGATGTGAGTGAAAAAAGACTTTTTCAAGTTCTTTGTGCTTATAGGATTTTTTTACCTTATGCAACAATTGTTATTTCAAGTCGTGAAAGAAAAGGCTTTAGAGATGAGGTAGTGAAATTTGGAGCAAACAAAATGAGCGCTGGAGTAAGTGTGGGGATAGGTGAGCATCAGGGTAATAAAAAAGGAGATGAGCAATTTGAAATTTCAGATAAAAGAAGTATAAATGAAATTTTAACTATGCTTAAAAAATCAAATTTACAGGCTGTGATGAGTGATAGTATCTATGTGGGATAAAAAAATTATTGCTATTAGTGATAGAAAATGTATTGAGGGTGATTTTTTAAAATATATCGAAAAACTTGCAAAAGCTAAAGTTGATGCTATAGTTTTAAGAGAAAAAGATCTTAGTGAATTTGAGTATTACGATTTAGCTAAAGAAGTTTTAGCTATTTGTGCTAAAGAAAAAGTTACTTGTTTTTTGCATTTTTTTGATAGAGAGTGTTTAAAATTAGGGCATAGATATTTTCATACCCCGCTTAGCTTATTAAGAAAAGATCCAAAAATTGTAAGATATTTTCATATTTTAGGAACTTCTGTGCATAGTAAAGAAGAGCTTTTAGAGGCTATGAATTTTAAAGTAAATTATGCCTTTGTAGGACATATTTTTGAAAGTTCTTGTAAAATCGAACTTGCTCCTAGGGGCTTGGAATTTTTAAAAGATTTGCTTGAATTTAGCAAAATTCCTCTTTATGCTATAGGAGGTATTAATCTTAATAATATTTCTGAATTTAAGAATTTAAATATAGCTGGTATTTGTATGAGAGAAGCTCTTATAAAAGAAGATAATCTTAAAAAATATATAAAAGAATGTAGAGAAAAACTATCAATTAGATAAATGATTTTATTTGATTTATAAAAATAAAATGAAGTTAAAATCAATCTTTATATTTAGATATTAAAATACTTATTTTATAGTTTATTTTTTAAAAATTTATTTTATATTTTTTAAAAATTTAACTTTATTTAAGCATTATTACTATAATATTGATATCAATTATCATTTATATAGGAAGTCATTATGAATCTTAATGAGTTAAAAGATGGTCAAAAGGCTATTGTCAAAAATATAAATGCCGATAAAGAGTTATTAAATAGACTTTTGAGTTTTGGATTTACAAAAAATAAGAATCTTACTAAGATACGATCTTCTTTGAAGAATGCTACTATTATGATAGAACTTGAAACAACTTGTGTAATTTTACGTTCAAGTGAAGCAGAAACAATCGAGGTACAATTAGCATGAAACAAATAAAAGTTGCTTTGGTAGGACAACCAAATGTTGGAAAAAGTTTGCTTATTAATAAGCTTTGTAAAGCAAATATGAAGGTGGCAAATTTTAGTGGAGTTACTATAGAAAAGGCGAGTGCAAAAACTTTCTATAAAGATTATGAAATTGAAATTATAGATTTGCCTGGTACTTATGCTCTTGATGGTTATAGTGAAGAAGAAAAAATTACACGCTATTTTTTAGATCATGAGCAATATGATATTATAATAAATGTTTTAGATGCTACAAATTTGGAAAGAAATCTTATTTTAAGTTCTGAGCTTTTATTGTTAAATAAAAAAATGCTTCTTGCATTAAATATGTGCGATGAAGCAAAAAAAGAAGGCATTGAGATTGATATTAAAAAACTTAATTTATTATTTAAAATACCAGCTTTACAAGTAAGTGCTAAAACTAAGGAAAATTTAGATCTTTTACTTGAAAAAGTTGTATTGCTTTATGAGAGTAAATTTAGAGTTAAGAGTGATTTTTATTCACATTTTTGTCAAAATGGCATACAAAAAGAAAATTTAATACAATATGCAAGTAATGTATATTCTCAAATTATAGTAAAATCTTCAAATTTTAGCCCTTTAAGTAAAAAAATAGATAAAATTTTAATTCATCACTTTTTTGGATTACCTATATTTTTATTTTTAATGTGGTTTTTATTTCAACTTACATTTACTTTAGGGCAAATTCCTATGGATTATATTGAAGAAGGTTTTGGTATGTTGGGTGATTTTTGTAAAGAACATATATCCAATCCTTTACTCGCTTCAGCTTTAAGTGATGGAGTTATAAATGGAGTGGGCGCTGTTGTATTATTTTTACCTAATATTATTATTTTATTTTTAGGAATTGCACTTTTAGAAACAACTGGTTATATGGCTAGAGTTGCTTTTTTACTTGATGGTATTTTGTATAAATTTGGCTTACATGGAAAAAGTTTTATTCCGCTTATCACAGGTTTTGGTTGTTCTGTGCCCGCTTTTATGGCAACTAGAACATTAAAAAATAAAAAAGATAGACTTTTAACTCTTTTTGTTATTAATTTTATGAGTTGCGGGGCACGTTTGCCTGTATATGTTTTATTTATAGGAGCCTTTTTTCCAAGTGATAAGGCTGGAAATTATTTATTTGGAATTTATATTTTGGGTGCTATTTTAGGTCTTTTTGCAGCAAAACTTTTAAGAATTACCGCTTTTAAAGGATTAAATGAACCTTTTGTTATGGAAGTACCAAAATATCGTATGCCAAATTGGAGTTTGGTTGCTTTTATGGTTATTAATAAAGCTAAAGCTTATCTTAAAAAAGCAGGAACCTTTATACTTTTGGCATCTTTATTTATATGGTTTGCTAGTAATTTTCCAAGAGAAAGGGTTCAAGGTTTAGATGAAGAACGAAATGAAGCAGTTGTTGAGCAAAGTTATCTTGGTCAATTTGGTAAAGCAATAGAGCCTGTTTTTACTCCTTTAGATTTTGATTGGAGACTTAGTGTTGCTCTAGTGAGTGGTTTAGCTGCTAAAGAAACTATGATTTCTACAATGGGAGTTCTTTATTCTTTAGGGGATGATATTGATGAAAATAGTCAAGATTTAAGAAGTATTATTTCTAAAAGTGTCTCTTTTCCTAGTGCTGTAGCTTTTATTTTATTTGTAATGATTTACAATCCTTGTTTTGCTGCAACTATAGTATTTTCAAAAGAAAGTGGAAAAACAAAATATACAATTTATTTATTTCTCTTTACTTGTATAAGTGCTTATATAGTAGCTTTAATAGGATTAAATATAGCAAAACTATTATGAAATTTTATCTTTGCTTAAAATAAGCAAAGATAAATTATTTTATTTCTTTTAAAATTTTAATATTTATAATCTTATCTCCTTGTTTAATAGAGTCTAAGACTTTTAAACTTTCTTTATCATCTTTATCAATTTGTCCAAAAATAGTATGTACTCCATCTAAATGAGGTTGTGGGCTATGACAAATAAAAAATTGTGATCCACCTGTATCACGCCCAGCGTGAGCCATAGATAAGCTCCCTCTTTCGTGTTTATGTTTTTGATTATCGCATTCGCAAGCTATCTTATATCCAGGTCCGCCTGTACCTGTACCATTAGGACAACCCCCTTGTATAACAAAATCTGATATTACGCGATGAAAAGTTAAATCTTTATAAAAATTTTCATTTGCTAAATTTGCAAAATTACAAACTGTTTGAGGAGTCTCATCTCCAAAAAGCTTAAGTTTCATTACCCCTTTTTCGGTTTCTATAAGAGCAAATTTATATTCTTCAACTTTGCTTGTATCTATTGTTTTAAGCATTTTCTCTCCTTATTCTATATTTGTATATACAGCTTGAACATCATCATCATCATCAAGTTTATCAAGAAGTTTTTCTATATCTAAAAGTTGTTCTTCACTAAAAGCTATAGGATTATTTGGGATATACTCAAGTCCTGCTTTTTTAAGAGTTAAACCTTTAGCTTCTATAGCAGTACTTAACTCTCCAAAAGAGGTGTAATCTCCACTGATTACTAATTCTTCATCATTTTGTTCAAGTTCTTCAAGTCCAGAATCTATTAAATCAAGTTCAAGTTCTTCCAAATCACCACTAAATTTTTCAAGATGAAATACTGCTTTTCTAGAAAACATAAAACCTAAAGACCCATTTTGTAAAATTTCTCCACCATTTTTGCTAAAAATTGCTTTAACATTTGCAACCGTTCTAGTAGGATTATCACTCATACATTCAACTATAACTAAAGCCCCGTGAGGAGCTTTGCCTTCATAGTGGATATTTTTAATATCAGCGCTATCTTTACCGCTCGCTCTTTTAATTGCTGCATCAATATTATCTTTTGGCATATTATTGGCTTTTGCTGTAGCAATAGCACTTCTTAATTTAGGATTCATATCAGGATCTATTCCACCTTCTTTTGCGGCAACTTGTATTGCTTTTGCTAACTTAGGAAAAAGTTTGCTCATTTTATCCCATCTTGCTTCTTTTGAAGCTCTGCGGTATTCAAATGCTCGTCCCATAATTCTCGCTTTCTTATATTTTTTTAAAGATAAAAGTATAAACTAATATCTCTAAATTTGTTTTTAAAAGGTTAAGAATGATCCGCAAAGCTAAAAAAGAAGAGGCAAGAAAAGTTATAATTTTATTAGCAAAAGCTATGGATGATATGATATATCATTTAAGCGGTTGTAATGATTATGATCAAGCCATTAATACGCTTTGTAAATTTTATGAGAAAGAAAATAATCGTTTAAGCTATAAAAATATTTATATATATGAGCTAAATAAAGAAATTTTAGCAGCACTTTGTTGCTATGATGGAGCCTTAGCTGATGAACTTGATAAACCTTTAAATGAGATTTTAAATCCTTTAAATAAAAAGGTCTTAAAAGAATGTGAAAATGAATTTTATCTTGATAGTATAAGCGTAGAAGAAAAAGCAAGAGGCAGGGGTATAGCTAAAGAACTTATAGAATACGCTTATAAGAAAGCTTTAGAAAAAAATAAAAAACTTTCTTTAATTGTTGAAGAACATAATAAAAAGGCAAAGAGTCTTTATGAAAAAATGGGTTTTAAGACTATAAAAGTTAAAACTTTATATGGTCATATTTATAATTATATGGAAAAATAAGGAGAAAAATGAAAGAATATCTTTTACATAAGCCATTATTAAAAACAAATTTTTGTTCTCACGCTCACGAGCATAATCATGAGCATCACTCTCATTTTGATGCAAGAAATACAGATAAAAAAATTTTAATGATTTCTTTGTTTATGACAGGTTCTATGATGATTGTGCAATTTATCTATTCATTGCTTTCAAATTCTTTAGCACTTTTAAGTGATACTTTGCATATGTTTTCTGATGTTTTTGCTCTATTTCTTAGTTATATAGCTATCATTGCTGTTCAAAATTTTAAAAACAAGCAAAAAACATTTGGATATTTTAGACTTGAAATTTTAGTAGCATTTATTAATGCTTTAAGTATTATTTTTTCAGCAATTTTTATTATATATGAAGCTATAAATAAACTTTTAAATCCAGTAGAAATTGATGCAAAAACTATGATTATAGTAGCATTTATTGGACTTTTGGTCAATGCGATTAATGGTTTTATGATGTTTAAATACGCAAATTTGGATAATATCAATATGAAATCAGCTTTTTTGCATATGCTAAGTGATTTATTTGGGTCTTTATGTGTTGTAATCGGTGGAATTATAGTTTATTTTACAGGGATTGTTTATATTGATACGATTTTGGCTATAATATTATCTTTATTGCTTTTAAAATGGTCTATTTCCTTATTAAAACAAAGTATTAATATTTTGCTTGAAAGCTCTCCTGTAGATATAAAAGATGTTGAAACAACTTTATTAGAATATAATGAAATTTTAGAAGTGGTAGATTTGCATATTATAGAAATTACAAATGAAATGTTTGTTGCTTTTATGCATTTAAAACTTTCTATAAATAATTTAGATGAATTTGAAGAAATTTATAAAAAAATATCTAAAATTCTTTTAGAAAAATTTAAAATAGGACATATTACTATACAACCATTAAGGAGTTAAAATGAAATTTAAAGTTGCTAATATTAATTGTCAAAATTGTGCAAATTTAATTAAAAATTCTTTAGAGGATGAATTTGGAAAAATAGAAGTTGATTTAAATGTTACACCAAGAGTTGTTGCAGTTAATATCAATAAAGAAAAAATAGAAGATTTTAAAAAAGAAATGAAAGATTTAGGTTTTGAGATTTTAGAGGAGCTTTAATGCAAGAATTAAAAATCAAAATAGAAAAAATGACTTGTGTTAATTGTGCTAATTCTATTGAAAAGATAAGTAAAAAAATCGAAGGCATTAAAGATGCAAGTATTTCTTATGTAAATTCAAGTGGTGTTTTTCTGATTGAAAATGAAAAAGTAAAAAATGAACTTTTTAAAAAAATAAAAAATTTAGGATATGAAATTTTAGATGAAGAACAAGATTTAGAGAAATATAAACTTAAGCAATTTTCTAAAATGAAACTTAATTTCTTTTTAAGTGCAATTTTGAGTATTTTGATTATGTATTTTGAAATGTTTGTAAAGAATTCTTTTTCTAAAGATATGCAATTGTTAATTAGTATTTTTGCTATTTTTTATTGCGGGAGAGTTTTTTTTATCAATGCCATTAAAGGATTAAAATATAAAAATTTAGATATGAATACTTTAGTAGCTTTGGGTTCTTTTATGGCATTTGTGTATTCTTTGCTCGTATATTTTAAGATTTTTGAAAAAGATGAACATCTGTATTTTAGTGGTGCAAGCATGATTATAAGTTTTGTTTTGTTTGGAAAACTTTTAGAAGAATATGTAAAATTTAAAGCTCAAGATTATCAAAAAAAAATTAATAGTCTCAGTATAAAAAAAGCTAAAATTTTAATTAATGATGAACTTAAAGAAATTCCAAGTTCTTTTGTTAAAGTTGATGATATTCTTATAGTAAAAGAAGGTGAAAGTATAGTTGCTGATGGTGTAGTTATAGAAGGTAAAGCTGAGCTTGATACAAGTTTTTTAACAGGAGAATTTTTACCAGTTTTAAAACAAAAAGATAGCATAGTTAGTGCAGGAAGTATTGTTTTAAATGGTTTTTTAAAAATTAGGGTAAGCAAAAAGGCTATGGATAGCACTTTAGAACAAATTAAAGATCTTATTTTTAAAGCAGGCAATATTAAAACACCTATTGCGACTTTAGTTGATAAAATTTCAGCTTATTTTGTGGGTTTTATTATAATTATCGCAAGTATAGTTTTTATTTTTTGGAGTTTAAAATCAGGTTTTAATGAAGCTTTTTTATATGGTTGTGCTGTTATTTTAATCTCTTGTCCTTGTGCTTTAGGACTTGCAACACCTATTGCTATAGTGGTAGCTTTAGCAAATGCTGCTAAAAAATCTATTTTGATTAAAAATCCTAGTGCTTTAGAGAATTTAAATCAAATTAAAGAGATAGTTTTTGATAAAACAGGCACTTTAACTGAAGATAAACTTAAAATTTATAAGCATAATCTTAGTGAAGAAAATTTCAATTTACTTGCACAAATAGAAAGTTTTAGTTCTCATCCTATAGCAAAAGCTATTTCTAAAAATTTAAATTTAAACACTTGCTTAAAAGGTGAAGTTAAAATGCATATTGGAAAAGGTTTAGAGTATCAAGGAGAAGATGCTATTTATTTCGCAGGAAATGAAGAATTTTTACAAGAAAAGGGCGTTGATATATCTAAAACTAAAGAATTTTTTGAAAAATTTTTAGATAAAGCACCTGTTTATGTGTATTTTGCTAAAGATAAAGAATGTTTAGGCGGAGTGTGTTTAAGCAACACTTTAAAACAGGAGGCAAAAGAACTTATATTATCTTTAAAACAGAAAAAAATTCATAGCATTATTTTAAGTGGGGATAATGAAAAAAGTGTTAAACAAATAGCTAAAGAATTAAGCATTGACGAATTTTATGCAAGTTTAAAACCAGATGAAAAGCTTAATTTTATACAAAAAAAACAAAACAAAAATCCTATAGTTTTTGTTGGAGATGGTATAAATGATGCTCCATCTTTAAATTTAGCGGATATTGGCATTAGTTTTGCTAAAGCAAATGATTTGGCAAAAGAATCAGGAGATTTTATTTTAATAAAAGATGATTTAGGATTAATTGATTATTGTTTTAAAATTTCTCATAAAACTAGAAATATAATTAAACTTAATCTTTTTTGGGCCTTTTTTTATAATTCTCTTTGTATTCCTATAGCAGCTGGTTTTGTGCCCTATATCACTTTAAACCCTCATCTTGCAGCTCTTGCTATGTGCTTTAGTTCTATAGCTGTTGTTTTAAACTCTTTAAGATTAAAAAATATTTAGCTTTAAGGCTAAATATAAATTTTATTATTTTTTATTTTTGAGAAAATTTAAATAGTATAAGAGATTTTTTTATTGTAAAATATAAATTAATTCTCTATTTTGGGTTCTCCAAAACAATCTCTTAAAGCATTTTTAGTATCTTCTAAAGGATCAAATTTTTTAGCGTCTTTTTTAAATTCATCAAATTGCGAATTAATATCTATTTTTTTATTTTGTGAATTTGATAAGTCTTGAGTAATAGGTTGAAGCTTACTCTCATCTATAAAAATTTCTTTTTGTACAGAAATCTTAGCATTTGCTCCAAATTTAGTTTTAAAAAGCTCTTGTATAAGTTTAAAACCTTTATTAAGCTTATCTCTATCTTCTCCTTGTGCATTTGAAGTAATGGCTAAAATTTCATTTTCATAATTTATAAATTTCGTATTTTTTTTAAAGCATTCTCCAAGATCATAATCTCTATCATAGATAAGATCGGTTAATATTTCATAAGGGTTTTTATGATTGTTGTCTTGTTCTATAGGGCTTTTATTTTCTTGTATGGAGCTTTTTAAATAATTATTTTCTTCTTTTTTATTATTAATTTTAAATTCATTAATTTTTTCATCAATTTCTTTTAAATAGCTTGCTTCCATCATCATAAAAGCCATAACACAAAGTGTAAATCCATCATCATCACTAGTTATACTTTTAGCACGTGAGAGTATCCTAAAGAATCTTTCATAAATTAAAGTAGAAAATTCAGTGCTTTTTGAAAAAAAACTTTCCTTAAGATAAAAAAGCATTTCATCAATAACATTTGAGGCTTCATAATCTTGAAATTCTTTTAAAAATTCAAAAACTTTTCCTTCATCTTTTTTCAAAATGCTATTATAAAATTCCTTTATTTTTAAAGGATCCAAAAGACCTAGCATATCAGTAATTTTAGTAACACTGATATTATTTTCACAAAAGATAATAGCTTGATCAAGTAAAGTTAAAGTATCTCTCAAAGAACCATTACCACTTCTTGCTATAAATTTTAAAGCTTCATCTTCGTAATTTACATTTTCCTTCATAAGAATTTCTTTAAGATGATTAAAGATATCATTTTGAGAAATTTGTTTAAAGCGAAAATGTTGAGTTCTTGAAAGAACAGTTGCTGGTAATTTTAAAGGATCCGTTGTTGCTAAAATAAATTTTATATAGCTTGGAGGTTCTTCTAGGGTTTTTAGTAGTGCATTTGCAGCTTGAGAAGTAAGCATATGAACTTCATCGATAATAAAAATCTTAAACCTTGCCATTGACGGGGTGTATTTAGTTTGTTCAATTAAAGCTTGAATATCTTCTAAGCCACGATTGCTTGCTGCATCCATTTCTATAATATCAATATGCTTACCCTCAAGTGCAGCTAAACATTGCTTACAAATTCCACAAGGATTTGAGCTTGGTCCTTGATCACAAACTAAAGCACGCGAAAAAATTCTTGCACTTGAAGTTTTTCCACTTCCACGCAAGCCAGAAAATAGATAAGCGTGAGCAAGTCTTTGATTGTCAAGTGCGTATTTTAAACTAGTGCTAACAGTTTTTTGCCCTATAAGTTCATCAAAAGTTTTTGGTCTATATTTAATAGCTAAAGCTTGAAGCATTTTTCTCTCTTTATAAAACCTTTTTTTGCTATCATATTATGTATTATTTTTTGATTTATAATAAAATTTTGTTTCTTTTTTAAAGCTAAAAATTTATAATTTATTTTAATATTAAATAAAAAAATAAGATAGGCATATAATAAATACATATTTGACTTAAAAAATACCTATTTTTTTCATTACTTGTTTTTCTTTTAAACTATTCATTCATTATAGATAAAAGTTCAATGTTGTTTTTTGTTTTTAACATTTTAGAATATAAAAATTTAAGAG
>NZ_JAENKR010000049.1:0-9745 GCF_016598965.1 Campylobacter sp. TTU-622 | reverse complement strand
GAATATGATTTAACTAATATTATGCATATTTTGCATTTTATAGAAAATATAAAACCCAAACTTAATCAAAAAAGCTAAAGACAAATTATAAAAATATATTGCAATTAATCTTTAAGTATGTAAAATACCTATTGCTATAATGTTATTTTATAACTTTTATAATAAAAAAGCTTTAGAAGTCTATCAATTTGAAGTTAAATTGTAGTTAAATAAAAAAGAAATTTGCTTCAAATGCCTAAAAATAGGTATTTTGAAGTAAGATATACTTGTAAAATTTGTAAATATATGGTATAATTATATATAAAAACCGAAAAGGAACAAAAATGGATAAAGCACAATTAATTATTTATTTGCAAAGTCTTTCATTCATTGTAGCTGGTTTAATATTTTGTTGCATTTTATATTTATTCAAAAATAAGATTAATAAAATAACACCTAATAATATAGATAATATAAACTCAGATATTAAAGATTTTATTAAAGATATAGCAATAGCTCCAGATCCTAATGCGGCATACATTGGACAAAAGATTAAAGCAAACACAGATTATCTTGTAGAAGAGCTTAAAAAAATAAAATCAAACCATTAAAAATATAGATTACAAATAATAAGTTATATTTCAAATCCAAGTTTTAAATAAATAAGTCTAGCTAAAAAAGCTAGGCTTACATATTTCTACCTTCTGTTATAAAATCTCTTAATTCCTTACTTCTATCTTTTCCATCTTTAATGTCTTTTTGTATATTTGCATAATCAATTTTATTGTTTCTTTCTTCTATGGCAGTCCCTGCTTTATATTCAGCTGCACCTGCTGCTTTTTGAACTTCAGAAGCCAATCCTTCTGATTTAATATCACTAGAAGCATTTCTTGTTTGCAAAAAGCCTTTGTGTCTTGAATTTAAGTCATCTATAGCTTTATTATGATCAGTCATAGCACCTTTTGGATCATAATAATTATGTTTTGCTTGTCCATGTAATCCATTTGAATTTACATTAGAATCTACGCCTGCATAATGCGATAATCCTTGCATATCTCCTCTTGCAGCCATATTTTCAACAGCATTAACAGCAGAAGCTACGTTTTCTTTATTAACTACGCCATTATAATTTTCATTGATATAGCCTTGAATAATAGATGATCCACCATCATAACCCACTGAATTATTAAGTGTTTTAGCTTCATTATAGCTATCCATAGAGCTTTTAATACTAGCAGAATTGGTAACATTTCCTGTTTTAAGAAGATTGCTAAATGAAGCACTTGCATCTCTATTTTTAGAAATTTCATTAGAAAGACTTTCGCTAAATGATTTATTAAATGTTTCTTTTTGATCTTTACTTAAATTTTGATACCAAGCTTCAGATTCTTTTGAATTTGTAGATAATTCGCCACCAATAATACCTAATCCACCACCAATCTTTCCACTCATCACATCTTCATAAGCTTGTTTTGCATCAACACCTGTTGCTTTAGCATAAGCATTAGCTAAGGCATGTTGTGCTGCATTAGTAATAGCACTTCTATCATTTTCAGATAAGGCTAAATTATTACCTTTACCACTAGCAACCTCTAAAGCTCTTTGAGACATATTAGAATTTGAAATAGCATCACTTAAAGCTTGTGCTCTTGTTTCTAGATTACTTGCAGTCATACTTGCATTTAATCCTTTAATAGAAGCATTACCTATTGAACCATCCGCATTTATTACAGCAGAACTTCCCGTCATGTTATCTTTAACTAATTCACCACCATGTTGCATATCTCTTGTTCCCATGAAACTTCTACCGCTAACACCAAACGAAGATTGAAGAGTATTATAACCTGCACCCACAGCCCAAACTTCATCTCCTCTAGGAGCAGCTATACTTGTTTGTGTAGATAAGGCTTGCTGATTTGCAAAGCTTCCAGCAGCTCTTGAAGCACCGCTTAAGGCTTGAGATAAACCTGAAGCAAAACTTATAAATCCTTGCTCACTTGCTTTAGCTATAGCATAAGCTAAAACAGGAGTGCTCATTACAAGATAATTCATAAAATTTGATCTACTTGCTACTTCTTTAAAAATAAGCATATTATCACCCAAGCTTAAGGCTGCTTTTCCACCTGTAATTACTTGAGCTACTTTCATAAGATTAAAATCATTTAAATAATTAATAATACAAAGTATAGGAGTCCAAAGCACTATCCAAATACATAAAGTAAAAAACATTTTAAGATAAGACCAAGTACTAAAAACAATAGAAAGTAAAGCTACAAGCCAAGATAAACCTATAATAATAGCCGTTAAATACGCCTTAGCTAAAGGTAAATAAGTTTGTGCCATATGTCCTTGTACTTGCATACTAGCGTAAAATTGCTGATCAGCATAAGCAGTATTTGCAGCCACAGAAGCAGGATTTAAACCTACTGATTTAGCCGTATTAATGATTGCATCTTGAGAAGCAAGCATTACCATAGATTGTTGTAAATAAGATCTTGCACTTACGGCTTGCTCATTATAAATTTGTGCAGCTCCTAAAAATTTTTGCTCATAACTTGCCATATCATCTACTATACCAAGTAAAGCAGCATGGATTTTCATTGCTTCATCTGTATCGTTTTGAATCATTTCAACGATTCTAGGACCAGCATCAGAACAAGGAACAATGCTTTGTTCTTCAACATTATTATCATTTCTAAACAAAGGAGTAAGTTGTGAACCATTGCCTATATTTGTAAATAAATCTTGCATTAAATTATCAGAGTTTTGAAAAAGATTTCTACCTTGTTGATTAAGTAATATACCTACTGAAACACAATTTCTAAAATAAAAATCAATGTTCTTTTGTAAAGTTGCATCTATAGCTGATAGCTTTACACTTGGCAAAGTACTCATTACTTGAAGTGAAAAACCCAAACCTGCGTTTGAAAAATTTGTAGATTGAGGAGTTGAAAAATGTTTTTCCATAGCTTTTAAAATAATTCTTTCAAATTGAGTCATAAAAGCAAAACTTTTTCCTATGCCAATAGGGATTTGAGAAATTACATAATCTTTACTTGTTACTTCATCATGTATCATAAAACGATGATTATTGTCATTTGGAGCTCTTAAAAACATATACCATGCAACAGCAAAAAGTAAAAACATCTTTCCAAATTCAAATACAGGATTTGTTTGTCCATCCATTGCTTTTTTAACACTAAAAAGCAAAAGAGAAATACCCAAAGCCGCATTAACAATATAACTTGTTTCAGTGGTTATACCTTTAACTGCTTGCATGATTTCATTCATTACATCGCCATAACCCCAAGTATAAATTAAATTACCATTAGCAATCTCTGTTGCACCAAACAAAAATGAAGGTGCAAAAAACAAAGTGCTAAGGAATAAAAAGTAAAATCTTTTCATGAATTATTTAAAGAAGTTAAGAGTTTATTTAGTATAATTACAAAAGGTAGATGCCAAAGGCGGCTACCTTTGGCATTAATCATAACCTAGAAAGGCGGTGATTAAATTGTCTAATCAAATTATAGTAATTATTATACTATCATGTATAATAGTTGTCAAGTGTTATTAACACAAGATTCCCCTTTTTACAAGGGGAGCTATAATTTCCCTTTGGCTTACTAAACAAACTTTTAACTAAGCTTCATCTCCTTTCTATAATTAATTAATTTTTTCTAGTTTGTAGGTTTTTTCGTTGCATTTTCTATATTGTTTTGAATTTTTTCTTGTATTTTTACTGAATCAGCTTGTATTTTACCTATATCAAAACTTCCTACAATATCAGCAATAAATTCACTTAAATCAATTTCGCTAAAATCTAATTTTTGGAATTCTTCAGGAGTAAAACCTCTACATTGAGGACCCTCTGCGCTACCCCAACCTTTTTTAAGTTGAGAGCGACCTTGTTCATTAAATATTCTTCCTAGCTTAGAATTAAAACAGCAAAAACTTTTCTTTTTTTCAACACAAATTTTTGTAAAACCTAAACTAATTTTTTTAGAACAATATTCTCCTACCTCATGACATTTACCAGCATCATTTAATTTAGCTAGTTTTTTCTCTTCTTCTTTACAAGGTACAAGTCCTAAAAATACATTATTCTTATCACAGCATCCCCCACCAAGCAATCCAGCAAACATATCCCAATTTTTACAACGATTATCTTGTCCATTAAAAATAAGAATTTGTCCAGAACAAGTGCCATCATCATTCCATCTATTATTATTTGCATCATTAACGCCTACAATAGTATCACTATCTTCTACATCGCTTACTCCTTTATAACAAGGAAAAGGAGAGCATTGATATTTATTATCTACTAATACACACTCTCTACTACTATTAAAAGGACAAGTTTTTGTTACACCTAAACAATTTTTAGCAGGAGGAATAGAAGAATTACAACTATCACCTATACCATCTCCATTAGTATCAATTAAATCATCTATACTTTGAGGAGAACAAACCCCACCTTGTTCTTTAGGCTGATATCCTGTAGGGCAAGTATATTTATATGCACTAAAAGGAATACTTTGGCTTTCTTCGGTGCAATTAAGATTTCTACCAAAATTACTACAACTTATATCTTTTCCAATGGCTTCATAAGTAAGTTGCCATCCACCACTTCCTACTGTGGCAAAAAATGCTACTGATTTATTAATACCTGTATGTAAATATTGTTTTAACTCTATATTTAAATTTTTACCACTAAATCTTGAAAGTTCTCCATAAACATCATTATTTGGACGATAAGGAATATAATCAAGTGCATCTTTGGTATTATTTGGTTTATTACCTATAACAGCAACTGTAGAATTTGGAGCAAAAGGAACAACCCAATCATCAGCACCTGCATAAACTAATTTAAAACTATCAATTGCATCAATATCTGTAATGTATATATCATTTGTTACAACTTGCCAAGCGTTATAACCTATATTTTTAGAAAAGGTAAGTCTTACTTTAGTTTTTCCTGTTTTTAAAATTCCACCTTCTATTTTTTCACTACCACCATCTACTGCATCGTTTGAATTTACACATTGTGTAAGTTGTGCTGGACAAAAATATTTTTGTTGAGAGTTTTGCAAGCAGGCTATAGATTGTCCTTGAGTATTTGTAGGTTTAAAATTTGGATCATCACTCATATTTGTATTGCATTGCATAATATCTGTTGCAGTGTGTCCATTATCATCTCCACCGCTACTACCACCAGCACAATCAGGTATTTTATCAAACTCTAAAAGAGCATAATTTCTTACAGGATTATTTGTATCTCCAAAATGATTACCTTGATCACTCCATTGACCGCTAGGACTAGCCATAGCCACCCAATGCTCCCCAAGTGGAGAAACTCTTTCTTTTCCATCTACAATATCATATTTTTTTAAAAGATTGTCAGGTTGCGTCTTTGCCCAATTTTTATAAGTTAAAGGACCGCCTTTAACCGTTTTAAAACGACTATCATCATAAATGCAACCAGAACTTCCTTCTTTGCAATAATTACTTGTATAATTTGGATCATATATGCCTATCCAAGCATATTGTCCTCCTCTAAATAATGAGCTTAAAAAATCGTTTTCATCTTTAGAATTAGGAATTGCTAAATAACCGCCACTTTCTTCAGCTAATTTTCTAGCATCTTCAAAAGTCATTTTTTGAACAGTAACTGTATAATAATGCCCATTAAATTGTTTAAAATCATTATAATCTGTACATTGAATAGCAGCTTGAGAAAGACTAAAGCCTGCTAAAATAAAAATAAAAGCAAACTTTAGTATCCTAATTCTAGGAGTAATAGGAGTATCAACATGTTCAGTGTTATTATAACAAAATAATCTTAACAAATTGTAATTTTTCATATTGTTTTTCCCTTAAAGGTTAATAAAACATCAGTATTATTTGTTTTAAAAAGAAAATCAAATAAAAACTTTATCTCTCTATTTTTCCTAATCTTAACATCACAATTAAAATTATTCATTTTTTCCCTTTTTACTATTTTGTGCTATAATATTTTATCCATGAGGTAGATGGACAACAAAGGTTTTACAGAGCCTTGTAGGTGTGATAAAAGCTCGATTCTTAAAAAGGGTCGAGCTTTTTTTTTGGCTATTAAGTTGGGTATGCGGGAGGAAATCACACCTAAAAAGGAGTCCACAATGGATTTTCTAAATACATTCATTGCGGTTACCGCAGTGTTAATCACACTTTTTAGAGAAGAGATAAGAAAAATATTCTTTAAATCTAAAAAGTAGCTAACCGCCTTCTGTAAAGCCCTGCTCCAAAGACTTACCACCTTTGGAGTGGTTTTTATTTTGAACACACCATATCCTTACTGGCTTCATCTAATGCTGATAGTTGTGCTAAAGCTTCGCCCATATCATTAATTTTTCCACAATCATGTTTTAAGGTTTCATTTTTACTATCAACAGGACACTTAGTCCAATTATTTGTACATTCTCTAATTTCACTTTGATAAATAGTAGTATTATTAGTTGAGTTTTCTCTATTTGTTCCATCATTAAAAGCCGAAGTATCTTCTTTAGCTACCCTTACTTCACAAAATTTTGCATTCACTTCAGGAGTAGCTTGTATATCTCCTAAAACATTTTTTCCACTTGTAGTATCTATATAAGAAAAATCTATTTTAGAGCTACCTTTTGAATATTTAGCACTCTGATCAATGGATACTGTATTATTGTAAACTTTATCATTAAAATCCTTATCTTCAGGTGCTGTTTTATTATCAGTGCCTTTATAAAAAACAGAATAAGCACTATTTTCATTATTTGATTGTGAAGTTGCTAATTCTTTTCCTAAGCTTTCTAAATCACTTGAAGAATCAACATTAATTGCTTGTCCATAATTATCACATACTGAGTAATCTTGACCTCTATAACTTAAAGCACTTCCTACTTTAGTAGCCTTAGAAAGAACAAGTTGTGTTTTTGCAGATAATGCTGAATAAATAGGACCTGCAATATCAAAAAGAATTTTATCTCTATTTTTTTACAGCCATAGAACCACAAGAACTATTAATACAATAACATCCATTTAAATTATCAATTGTGGTTTTTATAAGATTAATATTATCACCATAGCTATACTTAAAATATTCGCAATTATTCCAAGTATTTCTATCACATTTAACAACACCATCTGTGCATATTCCACTAATATTGTCAAAACTCCAAATTTTATCTATCTTGCCATCAACATTTTTATCAAATTTAATTTTAATATTAATATCACTTGTGCCTGTATAATCTATATTAAGAAATTCTCCGCTTTTAGATTCATCGCAAGTCATTTGCACATTAGCTTTTTGTTTTCCATCTACTGTTCTAATTTCGCCACCATTTGTAAGCGAATTAATAGCCGTATCAGTATTTGATTTAAAATAATTACTAAGTTGTGAACCAAAGTTATTTCCTTCAACGGCAGCATCATTAGTAGCCTGCAAAAAATTATAAGCCACAAGGGCTAAAAAAGATATTTTTTCATATTTTCTCCTATCTTCCTGTTCCATAATTAAATATATCGCTAACACCATAGAAATTAGAAATAATTTTTCTAATTGAATCAACTTGTTGATTATCTCTAATAATAGCTTGTGCATTTTCAGCAAGTAATGCTCTTGTAGTTTCTTGAACCTTAGAGACCGCTGCATTGAATTTAGCAAGATCATCTTTGTGATCGCTTGAGAAATTAGGATCCATTCCTTGCACAGTATTAATATTTGTTACAAACTCATTGAATAATTCACTAACAAAAGCATCCACCATTAAAAGAGCTACAAATTCATATACAGCATCTCCATTAAGCCCTGTAGAAGCTTCAATATTTAAAATATCTGCAACAGGTAAAGGTGCAGCATTAATTAAATTTTTATCATCATCATCTAAAGTGCCTTTTGCTTTAATTTTAACTACAATGGCTTTAAATTTCTCAATTAATAAAGAACGTATATCTTTATCTATAATAACTTCGGTTTCTTTTCCTATAGGTTCTTGATATAAACCATTCTCATCTTTTGTAATAGTATAAGCAGTAAATTTAAGTTTTATAGATTTATTTTCACCATTTTTATTCCAAAGTGCCTCAAGGAAGCTATCTGTATTTAAAGTAGGACCTATTAACATAACCTTTTCAGGATCAATCATATTTTTATTTGTAATAGAAGTACTTTTTTCGGTATAAGCGACCAAATCGCCAAATACACCTCTTAAAATATCTTCATATTGATCTTCTCCAAGAGCTTGAGCAAAGAAACTTGCTTTTCCTTTTTCAATCACTTTTTGAATAATTGAGCCTTGTTTTAAAATCTTAGCTGCATTAGTTTCGCCACTTTCATCAGGAGTTGCATTTACAATAGCATTTGCTTCTTTGGCAAATTTTTGAACAGTTTGAGCTGTTCCCTCCATTCCCTGAGCAAAAGAAGATAGCCAGCTATCATTTTGTCCACTTTCAGTATTAGAACTAAGCATTTTTCCAAATTTATTAGTCCAATTTGTTGTCATTTGACAAGTATCAAAATTCATACTATTAATAGCATTTGCTATTTTTTCAAGTTCATCCATAATAGTTTGACAATCTTTACAAAGCGTAGAAAGAGCCATTTGAAATGCGTATGCGGGTGCAGCAGAAGCAATCTTTTTAAGCTTTTCAACTAAATATTCAAAATTTAGATAAGAAAAACCACCAAATATCATATCAATACCACTACAACCCACATTAAAACTTGGTGCAGTTACTGAAAAAGGACGTATAGTTTCACCACCACCCCATCTAATTCTTGCGCTTCCTCTACTAATAAAACCAGAAACTTGAGATTTATAATAACCAGAGTTTTCAGAAGTAATTGAACTACCCAAATTATTTTGGATAAAATTTGATAAATTAGCATTTAAAACACTTGGCAATAAAAATGCACACGCAATAGTAGAAATTACTACTTTCTTTTTTAAATTGCCCATATAGAAACTCCTTTAATATTTTTTTATCTACAAAACCCCAATACCTACTATCAAAACTTCTAGGATGTGTTCCCATTACAAAAAACTTATCTTTTGGTATGACTCCGTTAAATATAAATTGTTCTACTTTATTTCCATCCTTATCTGTTTTTTGAGCAATACCCAAAAAAACATTGTCACAATAATATTTCAAACCTTTTACACTTAATGTTTGTCCTTCTTCACATCTTACATATTTTCCAAAGTTAGAATCCTTATCAAAATATCTTGTTTGTACGGGTAAGGATAATATGGCAATTTATAAACAACTTTTTAATCTTATAAAATTTTTATATTTCTATCTAAAATACAAATTTATCTTAAAAGAATAATTCTTTTAAGGTATAAATTTTGATTTAATTTTACATACTCTAAAATTTTTTACTTTCCTAGCGTAGTAAAATAAACTTATGTTTTTTAAACACTACTATCAATTAATCATTTTTTATAAAAATTCAAATTTAAAGATAGTTAAAAATAACTTTTATTTTAAAGATTTTTCTTTTTTGTATGTAGTTTTATTTTTGTATTGCTTCATTATATTTGCTTTAATACTTTTTAGATCATACAACCCCAAACAACTTAAAGTCATTTAGGGTTTAGGAGATTAAACTAGTTCTTTATATTTATTCTAATTTAGAATTATTTATATTCTTTTACCACACATAATTAAATTGAGCATATCCTGTATGAGTTTTACCATCTTTATCAAACATTCCATTGTAGTTTAAGCTAAAGTAGAATGCTTC
>NZ_JAENKR010000048.1:0-10047 GCF_016598965.1 Campylobacter sp. TTU-622 | reverse complement strand
ATTTAAGAGCTTCAATATCATCCATTTGTGAAATAGCGGAACGAATAGCCCAAATTTTTTGTAAATCACTTGGATTTTGTAGTAATTCTTCTTTTCTTGTTCCTGATTTTATAATATTAATTGCTGGATAAATTCTTCTATCTGAAATATTTCTATCTAATACAATTTCACTATTTCCTGTTCCTTTAAATTCTTCAAAAATTACATCATCCATTCTTGAACCCGTATCGATTAAAGCAGTAGCTACTATAGTTAAAGATCCTCCTTTTTCTATATTTCTAGCTGCTCCAAAAAAACGTTTTGGTTTATGTAAAGCATTGGCATCAACTCCTCCGCTTAAAACTTTTCCTGAGCTAGGAGTAGCAGTATTGTAAGCTCTTGCAAGTCTTGTAATGCTATCAAGTAAAATGATCACATCCTTACCCATTTCAACCATTCTTTTAGCTTTTTCTATCACAAGTTCAGCTACGCGTACGTGATTATAAGCAGGTAAATCAAAAGTAGAGCTAAAAACTTCTCCTTTTACGCATCTTTGCATATCAGTTACTTCTTCAGGTCTTTCATCAACTAGTAAAACAATTAAATGCATATCGGGATGATTTTTAGCAATAGCTGCTGCTAATTCTTTCATAAGTTCTGTTTTACCTGTTCTAGGGGGTGCTACTATAAGTCCGCGTTGTCCTTTTCCTATTGGGGTAAAAAGATCTAAAACACGCCCTGTTAATTTCATACTATCGTATTCTAATTTTATTTTTTCTGTTGGAAAAATAGGAGTAAGATTATCAAAAAGAGGTCTTTCTTTAGCCTCTTGTAAAGGCATATAGTTTATAGCTTCAATTTTTAATAAAGCATAATACTTTTCTTGATCTTTAGGTTCTCTTACCTGTCCTGTAACTATATCTCCAACACGAAGAGCGAATTTGCGAATTTGTGAATTTGAAACATAAGCATCATTAACACTATCACTTAGATCTCCATCCATTCCACGTAAAAAACCATAACCTTCAGAAGATATTTCTAAAATACCTGTAAAAAGAATAAAACCACCTTTTTTGGTTTGTGCTTTTAAAATTTCAAACATAAGTTCTTGACGACGAAATTCGCGTGGATTTTCTATTTCGCATTCATTGGCTATTTTAACAAGACTTTCAAGATCAAGTAGTTTTAGATCTTCAATTTTATATCCTTCTACAGGAATATGCGTTCTTTGATGTTGTTTTTTTTCTTTTTCCATAAGCCCTCGTAGATTTTAAGAAGAATTTTTGTAAAGCATGATTTTAATAAAAAAATATACTTTTTGTCAAATTTGTTTATAATAACAAAACTAAATTTTATGAAAGAATAGCTATGAAATGTGCACATTGTAGATTAAATTTTCAAGAAAATCAAATGATAAAAAAAAACGATCTCTTTTTTTGCTGCAAAGGTTGTCAAAGTGTTTATGAAATTTTATATGAGAATGGTTTAGATGAATTTTATAAAAAATTAGGAGATAAAACTTTAAAACCAGTTTCAAATCAAAATGGCTTTAAAAGTTATGATGAGTTTATTAATAAAACCAAAGAAGGTTTTAGCGAGGTTTATCTTGTATTATATGGAATAGAATGTGCAGCTTGCATTTGGCTTAATGAAAAAATTTTAATTAAGCAACAAGGAATTTTAGAACTTGATATTAATCATTTTACTCATAAGGCTAGAATTGTTTTTGATCAAGATATTATTAATTTAAAAGATATTTTAAATTTAATAGAAAGTATAGGTTATAAAGCAAGTGCTTACGATCCTACTAAAACAGAACAAAAAGCAAATTTAATAAAGAGGGAATTTTATTCTAAACTTATTGTGGCTATTGCTTGTGTTATGAATATTATGTGGATAGCTATAGCAAAATATGCAGGATTTTTTACAGGAATGGATAAGGATATAAAAGATATTTTAAATTTTGCTGAGTTTATTCTTTGTTTTCCTGTTCTTTTTTATACAGGTTCAAGTTTTTATCAAAATGCTTTTAGAGCAATTAAAAATAAAAAAGTTAATATGGATACTTTAGTAATTAGTGGAGCAAGTTTAGCTTTTTTGTATTCATTGTGGGCTATGTTTTTTAGAGTGGGCGAGGTTTATTTTGATTCTGTTGCTATGATTGTTTGTTTTGTTTTTATTGGGAAATATCTTCAAGTATTGAGTAAAAAAATAGCCTTAGATACTATAGATGGTTTAAATGCATTTTTGAAAAATGAAGTTTTAGTTTTTAATGGTAAAGAGTTTAAACCAAAATCAGCCAATGAGGTTAAACTTAATGATATTATTTTGCTTAGAAGCGGTGATAAAATTTTAATTGATGGTGTTTGCATTAGAGGTGAAGCAAGTCTTGATACTTCTTCTTTAAATGGTGAAAATACTCCTTTGCTAATAAGACAAAATGATGAGTTAAATTCTGCTTGTATAGTGCTTGATGGTAGCATAGAATATAGAGCAACTAAACTTTATAAAGATTCTAAGCTCGCAATTATTATAAAACTTCTTGAATTAGCTAGTACTAAAAAGGCTAAACTTGAAAGCTTAGTGTCTAAAATTTCTGGATATTTTTCACCTGTTATTTTGTTTTTTTCTTTTGCTTGTTTTTGTTTTTGGTTTTTTTTAAAAGATGCTAATATAGAGTTAAGCCTTGTAAATGCTATATCAGTTTTAATCATAGCTTGCCCTTGTGCTTTGGCTTTAGCAACTCCTGTTAGCACACTTGTTGCTTTAGGAAAATCTTTAAAAGAGCATATTATTTTTAAACATTCTAGCACTATTGAAGATCTTAGTAAAATTAATATGGCTATTTTTGATAAAACAGGAACTTTAACAAATAATGAATTAAAAATTAGTAATTTTTATTTAGATGATAAAATAGATAAAGAGGAATTTTATAGCTTTATAAAGCTTTCTAATCATCCTGTATCAAAAAGTATTGCTAAATTTTTTGAAGCTCAAGGTATTGTTTATAAAAAATTAGATTTTAAAGAACTTTTTAATATCCAAGCAAGAGGATTAAAAGCAAATTTGAATAATGATTTATTTTTAGGAGGAAATTATTATTTTTTAAGAGAAAATGGTATTGAAGTTAAAGAGTTTAAAAATACTCATTTTATTTTTGCTAAAAATCAAAAAATATTTGCTTATTTTGAATTTGAAAATATTTTAAGAGAAGGGACTAAAGAACTTATAGCTTATTTATATGATCATAAGATTGAAACGATGATATTAAGTGGAGATAATCATTATGCAGTGGAAAAAATCGCCAAAGAGCTTAAAATAACTAATTACAAAGCTTCTTGTTTGCCTGAAGATAAAATGAAAGTTATTGAAAATTTAAATCAAAAATATAAAGTTTTATTTGTTGGAGATGGTATTAACGATGCTTTAGCATTAAAAAATGCTAGTGTTTCTATTGCTTTAAAACAAGGAAGTGATTTAGCAATTCAAAGCAGTGATGTGCTTTTATTAAAAAATGATTTATTTTCCTTAATAAAAGCCTTAAAGCTTTCTAAAAATACCTATAAAATTATAAAACAAAATCTATTTTTTTCTTTATTTTATAATGCTTTAACTATTCCTTTAGCTTTTTTAGGGCTTATTAATCCTTTAATCGCAGCACTTTCTATGTCTTTTAGTAGTATAATAGTTATATTAAATGCTTTAAGGATTAAATAATGAGTAATGTAATAACATTAATGATAGGAGTCTCTTTGCTAACCTTTTTTATAATTCTTGCCACTTTTTTATGGGCAATAAAAAATAAACAATTTGACGATGAGTATAAATTTATTACTTTAAACGATGATGAAGAAGCTTTAAACGATATAATAAATTTACAAAAAAGAAAAGAAGAAGCTTTAAGAAAGCAAAAAAAGCTTTCTTAAAAAATTATGCAGATTATTTTAAAGTATCAATATATTTATCAATAGCTTCAAGATCAGCTTCACTTAAACCTTTTAATTGAAGCTTCATAATAGCACCTTGTCCAAATTTATTTCTTGTTCCTGCTTGATATTCTTTTAAAGCTTGTGATCTTTCCTCATAGCTTAAAGATGTAAGAGCTGGAACTTTTCCTAAGTAAACTTTATCAGCTTTTGCTCCGTGACAAACAGCACATTTTTTAAAGAGTGTAGCACCATCAGCTGCATAAGCAGAAACCCCAAGACACACTAAAGTAGAAATTGCTAGCAATTTTTTCATTTTAACTCCTTGTTATTTTAGGTAAGGAATATTATATCTTTAATTTTTAATAAATTTCTTAAAGATTTTATAAAATAAATGTTTATTTTAAAAAAGCTATATTATAATGCTTTTTATGAAAAGAAAAGCGTTGTTTTTAGATAGAGATGGTGTTATTAATGTAGATAAAAAATATGTTTATAAGATAGAAGATTTTGAATTTTATAATGAAATTTTTGATCTTTGTAAGTATTTTTTTTTAAAGGATTATTTAATTTTTATAATAACTAATCAATCAGGTATTGCAAGGGGTTATTATAAGGAAGAAGATTTTTCAAAGCTTTGTAATTTTGTTTTAGAGGAATTCATTAAGCAAGATATAAAAATTTCAAAAATATATTATTGTCCACATTTGGAAAATTGTGAATGTAGAAAACCAAAACCAGGTATGCTTTTAAAAGCTAAAGATGAATTTGATATAGATATGGAAAATTCCATTTTTATAGGAGATAATCTTAGCGATATGCAAGCGGGAGTAAATGCAGGAGTTAAAAATTTATTTCTTGTAAATGAACATATATTAAAACAAGATTATTTTAAAAGTTTTTTTTCTTTAAAAGAACTTTTAAATTTTTTAAAACAAAATTTCTAAGGATAAATTAATGAAAATAGTTATTACAGGTGGAGCAGGATTTATTGGTTCAGCATTGGCTCTTTTTTTACAAGAAAATCACGAAGTTTTAATTATAGATAAAATGAGAAGTAATGCTGTTTTTGAAAATGGAAATTTAGAATGTTTGGGACATTTTAAAAATTTGTTAGGTTTTAAGGGCGAGTTATATGTCGCAGATATAAATGAAGAAAAAACTTTAAAAATAATAAAAGATTTTAAACCAGAAGTTATATTTCATAAAGCAGCTATTTCTGATACTACAATTTATGATCAAAATAAGGTTTTAAGTGTAAATTTAAATACTTTTAAAGAATTTATAAAACTTAGTATTGAACTTAATGCAAAACTAATTTATGCAAGTTCTGCTTCTGTTTATGGTGATGCTCCTAGTCCTCAGATTGTAGGAGTTAATGAAAATCCTAAGAATCCTTATGCTTTTTCAAAACTTATGATGGATAATTTAGCACAAAAATACTACAATAAAGCCCATTTAATAGGACTTAGGTACTTCAATGTTTATGGAAAAGGTGAATTTTATAAAGGTAAAACTTCTTCTATGATTATACAATTTGCTCATCAAATTTTAGCAGGGAAAAATCCTTGTTTATTTGAAGGAAGTGATAAAATTTATAGAGATTTTGTTTATATAAAAGATTGTTTGGAAGCTAATATTAAAGCTATAGAAGCAAAAAATGGGGTTTATAATGTAGGTAGCGGAAAAGCAAGAACTTTTCAAGATATTGTAGATATATTACAAAAAGAACTAAATACAAATTTATCTTGCAAATATATTAAAAATCCTTATGAAAAATTTTATCAATTTCATACACAAGCAAAATTAGATGAAAATTTTGCCTATTGTCCAAAGTATAGTCTTGAAGAAGGTATAAAAGATTATTTGCCAGAAATTTTAAGACTATTTGAAAAGGAAGTAAATGTTTAATTTTTTAGCAAAACAAAAGCCTAAAATTCTTGTCATAGGTGATTTTATGGTAGATTGTTATATTTGGTGCAATAGTACACGTATTAGCCCTGAAGCACCTGTTATGATAATGAAATCTAATGAACAAGAAAAACGTTTAGGCGGTGGTGCTAATGTTTATGCAAATTTAAAAGCTTTAGGAGCAGATGTTTTTGCGCTTGGCGTTGTTGGAGATGATGAAAATGGAATTTTCTTAAAAGAAAAATTAAATTCTTGTTTTTTAGTGCAAAAAGGGCGCAAAACTTCTCTTAAAAGTCGTATTATTGCTCATAATCAACAAGTTTTAAGATTAGATGATGAAGATGATGAAGATATTAAACTTGAGCAAGAATTAATCACAGAATTTAAAAAAATTTTTAGGAATTTTAATGCTATTTTACTCAGTGATTATGCAAAAGGAGTTTTAACTCCAAAAATTTGTCAAAATATTATTCAAAGTGCAAATGAATTTAATATACCTGTTTTAGTGGATCCTAAAGGAGATGATTTTAGTAAGTATAAGGGTGCTACTTTATTAACTCCAAATAAGCAAGAGGCTTTAAAAGCTTTAAAAATTAATAATTTAGAAGGAGAAAATCTTCAATATGGTATAGAGAAACTTAAAAATGATTTTAATTTAAAATATTCTATTATCACTCTTTCTGAAGATGGTATAGCACTTTTTGATGAAAAATTGCATATTATTCCTGCTAAAGCATTAGAGGTTTATGATGTAACGGGAGCAGGGGATAGTGTAATTGCAACTTTAGCCTTTTCTTTAGCTTGTAATATACCTATTTTAAAAGCTTGTGAATTAGCTAATGAAGCTGCAGCTGTAGTTGTAGGAAAAATAGGAAGTGTGAGTGTTAGCTTAGATGAGATTAAAAATTTTAATAAAAACAATTTTGAAAATAAGATAAAAAGCAAAGAAGAACTTTTAAAGATACTTAAAATGAAAAATAAAAAAATAGTTTTTACTAATGGCTGTTTTGATATAGTGCATTTTGGACATATTAAGTATCTAGAAAAAGCTAAAAAATTAGGTGATATTTTAATCGTTGGATTAAATTCTGACGCGAGTGTAAAAAGACTTAAAGGTAAAAATCGTCCTATAAATTCAGAATTTCATAGAGCTTGTATGTTAGCAGCTTTTTATTTTGTAGATTTTGTTGTGATTTTTGATGAGGATACACCTTTAGAATTGATATCATTTTTAAAGCCTGATGTTTTAGTTAAGGGGGCTGATTATCAAAATAAAGAAGTTATAGGAGAAAAATTAGTTTCAAAAGTTGAGTTAATTGATTTTGAAGAAGGTTTTAGCACAAGCAATATAATAAATAAAATCAACAATCAAGCTTTAAATTAGTATGCAAAAGCTCTTCTAAAACAGTTGTAGCATAAGATCCTTTTTGAAGAAAAAATTCTAAAACAATATGAGCTTTTTCTTCATTGTAATGAAATTTTGCATTTTCTATATAACTCCACATAAAACGTCTAGATCCTTGCAATTGCTGTTTAAATTCTAAAAGTTCTTTGAAAATTTCATCTTCTAATTTTTTAGTAAAACCTAAGCTTTCAAAAGCTTTTTTACCTACCAATAAACCTAAGGCAGAAATATCTCTTTTTAAAAATCTTTCCTGCTCTTGAATTAAATCTTCGCAAATAAAGCATTTTCCATAAGGATAATGTCCTAGTACATCTCCTTTTAAAATTTTAAAAAAATTTTTTTGTTTTTTAAGAATTTGCAATTCTTCTTTACTTAAAGGATAAAGTTGCATTAATTCTTTAATATTAAAATCTTTAATAAAATGAGAGAATTCTATTCTTTTGCTAAGATAACGATTGAAAAATTCACTTTGAAGAGCTGAAATTAAAAAATTTTTAAGTTTTGGATTTTTTACTTTTTTGCCTTTTAAAATTTCAATTCCTTCTAAATAATTATCTCCAAATTTTCCAAAGCGTTGATAACCAAAATAATTTGCAAAACCTTGTGAATTTAGTGTAGTAAAAACTTCTTTGAGTTTTAAAGCATTGCTAGGAGAAACTTTTTTTAAACGTATAAAAAAAGAATTACCTTTTAAATGACCTATTTTTAATTTATTATGATGAGTGAAATATTCTAAAATTTTTAATTTTGGATGAGAAAAATTATTAAAGCGTTCTTGAAATTTTTTAAGTACAGAAACATATTGAAAAGTAAAGCCTTGTTTATCCTTAAGGCCTGCGTAGCCGAAATCTCTTATTTTAATCCCGCTTGTTTCACTTAAAATTTGCAAAGCCTCATTTGTGCTTAAATCTTTTTTGCAAATGTGCATAATTAAATGTTCACCTTGATTGGAAAATTCATAAAGAGGTTTTTCTCTTACAACAAAATCATCGCTATTTTTACTAAAATAAACATTAATTGCACTATGTTTTAAACTATAAAGAGGTTTAAAAGTGGTGTTCTTTTCCAATAAATTCATATTTTCCTTTCACAGCTTTACCAAAAATATTAAGCTTTACTTTATGTTTTTTAGCGCTTTGTTTTATAAAGTTTTCATCTTTTGGATTAAAAGCAAATAAAATTTCATACTCTTCTCCACTATATAACTCATAAAAATTAAGATTTTTATACCAAGAAATTCCTAGATTATTGATCTTAAGCAAGCGTGATAAATCTTTGCTTAATCCATCTGAAATATCCATAGCACAACTAAGCTTTTGAGCAATTTCATAAAAAAAATCTTTTCTTATTTTAGGCTTAATAAAGCGATGATTAGGGCTTAATTTTTTACCTTGTTTTAAAAGTTCTAAGCCTTTTAAGCTTTGGCCTAAATTTCCACTAAAGGCTATCAAATCCCCTAATTTTAAACCTTTTCTTAAAACAGGTTTTTTATAAATTTTAGAAATAAGAGTAATGCTTATATCAATTTTATGATTGCTTATTGTATCGCCACCTATAATTTTTATATTAAATTTTTTAGCAGTATTTAAAAATCCTTTTTGCAAAGCTTTAATTTCAATATCACTTAAATTTTTTGGTAAAGCAAGTCCTAAAAGAGCATATTTTGGTTTAGCATTCATTACTATAGCATCAGAAATATTTACAAGCATAGCTTTGCTAGCAATTTGCTCTAGACTCATCCAAGATCTTTTAAAATGAATATCTTCAAAAAATAAATCTTTACTAAAACACCAATTATCAATTATAGCGCCATCATCACCATTTATAGAATTTAAAAAGGCTTTGATGATAAATTGCTCTTTATCCATAAAATTATTTTATAAAATTTCATTTTAAATAACACTTTGTTTTATAGATATTTTTAAGAAATTTTTATATAATTTAAAAAAGGAAATTAAAATGAAAGATTTAGAACTTAGAATTTTTAGATTTGACAATAGACAAGATTATGAGGCATATTATAAACCTTATGTTTATAATAATTATGAAAATTTTGCTTCTCTTTATGATTTGCTTTTACAAGTTAATGATGATGATATATATTTTGAATTTGAAAAAAATGAGAATGCTTTTGTATTAATTAACAATAAACCTTTTAGATTGAACACTTCTTTAAGTCAAATTTTACAAGATGAAGGTTATGAGCTAAAGATAGAACCATTAAGCACTAAAAGGGCTATAAAAGATCTTATTATTAATAAAGATGATTTTTATGATCGTTTTAAGCTCATTTCACATTTAGTTAGTGAAGAGGATAAAAAAATTTATGAAAAATATGATTATTTGTATTATACAAGCAAAATTTTAAAGTATTTACCTAATTATCTTGGAGATTCTTTTTTTTATTTTGTAGGTCAAATGATAGAAAAATATCCTAATAAAAAAGAAAATTTTTTAAAAATTATTAAAGATGAAAGCAGGGGAATTTTCTATCATATAAAAACTAAAAATTTACTTTTGGAACAGACAATTGATTTTTTAAAACAAGAAATTTTAAAAGCAAAACTTTTTAATGAAACTTTATTAAATGATAAAAATCCAATTTTAGAATCTTTTCGTAATGAATTCAAAGAACCAAGCGATATTAAATATAATTTTAAAGATTTTAATATAGGGCTATTTACGCGTAAGGATATTAAATTTAGTGATAAACTTGAGGCAAAATTTGTATCCTTTTTAGGTAGTGAAAAAAGTACAGGTTTTGAATTTTTAAATTTAGATGAAAAGCTTTCTTATAGAATGGCAGCAGATATTATACTTCAAGCT
>NZ_JAENKR010000047.1:0-10860 GCF_016598965.1 Campylobacter sp. TTU-622 | reverse complement strand
GAATTTTCATTTACTAAATTTAAAGCTTGTTTTATAGCTCCACCAGTTCCTAAAGGTTTTTTTTCTATGCTATATTCTATTTTTATGTCTAAAAATTTATTTTTAAAGTGGTTTTGATTAAATTTTCCATGATTTTGTTCCTTCTTTTGTAAATGAAAAATCTTGAACATATCCTTGTTCTTTACTTAAAGCTTTTATAAGTTTATATTTTTTAATAGGATCTACCAAAAAAAACATAAATCCACCTGCGCCAGCTCCACTTGTTTTTCCGCTATATGCACCATTTTCTACAGCTATATTATAAATTCTATCAAGCTCATCATTGCTAACGATTTCTGAAATCACTTTTTTTGACTGCCAAGACTTACCTAAAATTTGCGCCAAAGTATCAAAATCCGCCTTAAATAAAGCTTCTTTCATCTTTATAGCATCTTGCTTTATGGCATGCATGGCTTCAAGGGATTTTTCATCTCCAAGCTTTCCTTTTTTATGCTCTTCTATATCTTTTGCTTCTCTTGTGATATTGGTAAAATAAAGTACGGTTCTAGCTTCAAGCTCACTAGCTATCCAGTTTTTTATACGCAAAGGATTAACAATTACTCTTTTATTATCATAAAATTCCATAAAATTAAAGCCGCCAAAAGTTGCAGCGTATTGATCTTGTGCTCCGCCTACTATACCTAAATCTTCTCTTTCTATCTCATAAGCAAGTTTAGCGATTTCATATTCTCCTAAAGGAAGATTAAGCCACTCTGCAAAAGCCTTTATAACTCCCACAACTAAGGTTGAGCTTCCACCAAGCCCACTACCACTTGGTACATCCGAATAAGTGTGTAAAGAAAAACTTAAAGGTTTTTTTGTAAAATCTTTTACAATGCGATTATAAATACTTTTAAAAATATCTAATTTTCCATCATTTTCTAAAAATTCTTTACTTTCATGTTCAGAGTAAGAATTTGTATCAGGAGAATCAAAGATGATTTTTCCATCTTCTCTTTCGATCAAAGTGCAATGTATATATAAAGATATAGTTGCATTTAAAACATAACCTGTATATTTATCACAATATAGATTTATGTCAGTCCCTCCACCTGATAAACCAAGACGAAGTGGAGTTTGTGTGCGTATAGTTTTCATCTATTTAGTGGAATCCTTCCTTTTTTTATCTCATCTCTCCAATGATTTAATAGATCCTCAAACATTTTTCTAGCTGGAATTTGGGGTTTCCAGTTAATAAAACTTTTGATTTTTGTATTATCAAACATTTGATAATCCGCATCAATAGGACGCAATCTTTCTTCATCTTGTTCTATTTTTATATCTTTTCTTGTAGAAAAAGATAAAAGAATTTCTATAACTTCAGGGAGCTTAAAAGCCTCTTCTCCTGCTATATTAAAAGCTTCACCACAAGGAATATTACCCTTTTGACTCTCAAGCGAAAGTAGATAATAAGCCCTTATAGCATCACGACAATCTTGAAAAGTTCTTACACTAGATAAATTTCCTACCTTAATAATAGGCTCTTGATAGCCCGCTTCAATGAGTGCAATTTGCTTTGCCACCGTGCTTTCAAAAAACACATCAGAACGTCTTGGGCCACTATGTGTTCCCATTCTTGTAACAAAGGTACGAATGTTATAAGCTTCACCATAAAACCTTCCCAAATAATCAGTTCCAATTTTACTTATACTATAAGGGCTTGCTCCGTGAAATGCTGTTTCTTCATTAAGTTTTATGCCTACTTTCGCTTTGCCATAAACTTCACTCGAAGAACAAATATGTACCACTGGATCATATCCATCTTTCTGTCTTAATAATCTTATATTTTCTAAAATATTAGCTGTACCTATTATATTAGTTTGTAAAGTTTCAATAGGAATTTCAAAAGAAGTTTTTGGATAAGACTGTGCTGCTAGATGAAAGATAAAATCAGGACGTTTGCTTTCAAAAAGTTTTTGTATGCTTGAATAATCATTTAAATCAGCATAAAAAATGGAAATTCTATTTTTTTTATTTATTCTATCGCTTAAATGATAAATATTATCCATACTTTCTTGCCAACGCATCATACCTATGATTTCATAATCTGTATTTGCAAGTAAAAAATCAGCCATTTGCGATCCAACTTGCCCAGTAAAACCTGTGATTAAAGCTGTTTTTTTCATAATTTTTCCTATTGTCTTATATTTTGCTCTTTTAAATACCAATTATACATCATTTTAATACCATCTTCAAGTTTGATTTTCGCTTTCCAGCCTAAATTTTGCAATCTCGAGCTATCTAATATTCTATCCATTGTAGAATCAGGCTTTGTATTATTAAATACAATTTCACCATTAAAACCGACAATATTTTTAATTAAAAAAGCAAGCTCTTTTATACTTAAAAATTCTCCACTTCCTACATTAAGATGCGGTTCATTATATGAAATAGTATCTTTAAAATCTATATTTTGCATCACATAAATAGAAGCATCAGCCAAATCTTTTGCATGAATAAATTCTCTAATTGTATCACCACTGCCCCAAATTTCTACACTTTCTTTACTTATGCCAAATTTTTGTAAATATTCCATTGCTTGTTTTAAAGAGCTCATTTGCAAGTCCTTTAAAACTTGATTGATTTTATTTTCATCTAAAAGTTTTGCTAAATGAAATTTACGAAGTAAAGCAGGCAAAACTTTTGCTTTTTGCAAATCAAATTCAGTTGTTTCTCCATATAAATTTGTAAGATATAAAGTAATAAAATTTGTTTCATATTGCAAGTTATAGCTTTCACACATTTTTGTCCCTATAATTTTTGGTAAACCATATGCAATAGCTTTAAAATCTAACTTACCATCTAATAAATTTTCTTCTTTAATAGGATTTATAGCTTTTTGAGGATAAGCCCAAGCAGAACCATAGAAAATAAGCTTTTTAACATTATTTTGATAAGATGAATGAATAATATTTGCTTGAAGCATGCTATTTTCATAAATTACATCAGCTGGAGTAAAAAGCCCTAAAGTATCAAGTTTAGCAGCACATAAAAAAACATATTCTGGTTTTTCTTTTATAAAAAAATTAACTACAGCTTTTTGATCTACTAAATCAAGCTCTTTTCTTGTTTTTACAATAATGTTATTAAAACCTTTCTCTATAAGCACATTGTAAAGAGTTTTTCCTAATGTGCCACTATGTCCTGCTATATAAATTTTAGAATCTTTAAGCATTGCAAATCCTTTGCATAGAATTTGCAAAATCATAAACATTACTTGTATAAAGGGAGCGATAATTTACAATGAAAAAATATTCAAAGCTTATCCCCCCCCCCTATTTTTATTTTTAGATACTTGATTATTTCTATACCATTCATACATCATTATTATTCCTTCTTTTAAGTTAATTTTATGTTTCCAACCTAAAGAGTGAATTTTAGAACAATCTGTAAATTTTTGCAATGCACCATCTGGACGATTCAAATTAAAAACTAAATTTCCTTTAAACCCAACTATATTTTTAATCAACTCTGCTAATTCTCTAATGGTAATATTTTTATGTGGACCTATATTTAAATGAGTATTAATAATCTCAGTATTATTGCCTTTTAAATCTTTAAAATCTATATTATTCATAATAAATAAGCAAGCATTTGCCAAATCTTGACTATGCAAAAATTCTCTTGTAGGTTTCCCACTGCCCCAAATTTCGACATTGCTCTCATCTACGCCAAATTTTTTTAAATAATTCTTAGCTTCTTCGATAGAATCTAATTGTAAATCATTTAACAAATCCTCATATCGCTTTTCATTTAAGAGTTTAGCTAAATGCATTTTTCTTAAAATTCCAGGTAATACATGGGATTTTTCAAGGCTAAATTTATCATTATTGCCATATAAATTTGTAGGAGTGATTGCTATAAAATTTGTGTTGTATTGCAAATTATAACTTTCACAAAGCATTAAACCTGAAATTTTAGCGATTGCATAAGGTTTATTAGTATATTCAAGATCTCCACTTAACATTTGTTCTTCGTTAGTTGGTAGTGTTGCATTTTTAGGATAAACTGTAGTTGAAGCTATAAAAAGTAATTTTTTTACTTTATGTAAATAAGCATTATGAATAACATTGCATTCTATCATCAAATTTTGATAAATAAAATCAGCACGATAAGTATTATTAGCTAAAATCCCACCTGCCTTAGCTGCTGCCAAAATAACATATTCTGGTTTTTCTTTTTCAAAAAACTCATTCACTGCTTTTTGATTTGTTAAATCAAGTTCAGAATGAGTTTTAAAAACAAGATTTTTATAGCCTTGTTGTTTAAGTTCATCAAGTATAGCACTGCCTACAAGCCCTCTATGTCCTGCAATATAAATTTTAGAATCTTTTTGCATTATTTATCCTTGAAATCTTAATGGAATTTCAGGATTAGATGGCCAAACTGGAAAATCTAAATTTTGTAAATTTCCACATTCTTTTCTATAATCTAAAACTTGCATTGAACTTAATTCATTTTTTCTTAAGTAACTTACTTCCAAAGTAGTACTAAAAAATAATCCATTGGAATAAAAAATCTTACCATGATTATTTAAATGCGCATGTATTGGAATGAAATATTCATTAAGTTTTTTTAGTAAACTTATTCTTTTTTCAACCCCATTTTGCTCTTCAGGATTGCATCCATGAAATTCAAAAATAACTTGTGAAAAATATTTAGATAACAAATAAATATCAATATTTTCAAGCATATCCCACTCATGATTTTCAATATCACACTGCAAGATGTTGGGTAATGTTTCATCTAAGTTATTATCTTTTAAAACTTGTGATAGGGTAATTGTATTTTCATCATTGTTAATACCTATAAATTTTTTATGAAAAATAATATTTGGATGATTGTAAGGACTTCTCTCTATAGAACCATCATATTCTATCACTTTAAATCCTTTTTGCGCCATTTCTAAATCCCAAGGAGAATAATCAGAAACACCCAAAGATAAAGCTTTCACACAATCCCCCCCCCACGCTATTAAACTGATGCATTACATAACCACCATCTCCATTGCCTCCAATTCTTAATAAATCACTCAAAGGTAATTTCAAAGGTCTAATAAGTTTTAAATAATTTACAATATTTTTATAACATTGTTTATTGTTATTTATACGAATATAATTTCTATCTCTATCTTGCAACAATAAAAGCAAAATTTCTTTATCTTTTTTATCAATATCTAAATTTGAAATAATATTTGACATTAAAATTTGGTAAGACAACTGATTATTAAACTTAACACTAGAGTTTAACTCTTCTAATATTTTTTTCATATTTATCCTTTATTTTTAGTTGCTAAAATATCACGCTCTGAAAGAATAGGAAAATTTGTTGGCCAGTCTATACCAATTTTTTCATCATTCCAAGCATAAGTAAATTGTTCAGGTGCATCTACATATTCTCCCAAATAAGCACACTTATAATAATACACCGCACCTTCTTTAGAGCTTACATAATGAGCATTTCCAAAACCTGATGGCACCAAGATGATTTGCTGATTATCTTGATTTATAATGAATTTTTCATATTTTAAATACGTTGAAGAATCTTTCCTGCAATCAACTACAACCTGATGAATTTCTCCATAAACACAAGTAGCCAATTTGTAAGTTTTTATATCACCATGGATACCACGGATAACATTATGTTTGGAGTATATAAACTTATCATGTATAAATTTCAATCCATTTGGTAAAAGTTTATCCATGGCTTTACTTGTAAAAGCTGTCCAAATTTCACCACGTAAATCTCTAAATTTATTAGGAGTTATTACATATACTCCTTTTAAAAGCTTTGATTCTTGTATATCAAATTCTATTGTCATTATTTTCCTTTTTTATCTTTATACTCTTTTTTTAATTTCCACAAATCAAACCAAAATTTAATATATCCACCTTTATACCAATTTTTACTTGCTTTTATAAAAGATTTTCCTAGTTTATAAGCAAAACTTTCCTTTATAGCATTAGAGTGATTATTATAATAATTTTCAGTGTGATGTTGATGATGGTACAAACAAACAATAATTTTTATAGGTATTTTTAATATGCCTATAAAAGTTTTAGAATTATGAATTAATATTATCCCTATTTTATAAGATAGATGATTGCATGACTTATTAATCATATTATACAACTGACCTTTTTTAGAGTATTCTTCATACTCTAACAAAAAATCAATGCTATTAGATAATTTTTTTGTCAACTCAATATTGTTTTTTATTCTTTCACGGTCTAATTTCAATTCTTTACTAAAATTTGGAGGTATAAAATCTATAAAATAAAAATTCTTTATGGTATGAGCTTTTAAACACATACAATTTATCTTCATTAAAGAACAAAATTGCTGTAAAAGATGATGAGCTGAATCAAAATTAGGAAAATTTTTAAACAAATTTATAGACTTATTTAAAGAACCATATTTCCACAATGATAAATAAATTTCCATTGCGCTTCTTCTTCCAGCAGCAAAATTATCATTAAGACCAGCATTTAAACCTTCATGATGTTTTATCATGAGATCGTTTATGCATAATTTTTCAAGTTCATCAACTGAAAAATTTGCATTATACTCTACATCAGGTCTAACTCTAATAATAAAATCATATTGAAAATTATTTTCTGCTTCATACTGAATCACTGATTTTAACAATTGATAATTAGAATACCATACTTTCGAAACATTAATAAAAAGATTATTTTTATCTAAAGAATATTTTTTTATAAAATATTCATGATTCTTTATAACTATCTTCTTAAAAATACCTATTTTTTGTAACTTTTTAACATCAAGTTGAATTGAATATTCTTGATTTAATTTAAAAAAAACATTTGGAAAATATTGTTTTAGATTATTTTTATGCATAATTTCATTAGGAATAGAATTTAATAAATTCTCATTTAATAATCTTTTAGCCCAGTTCCCCCCTGCTCCATTTAATCCTGGCCATAAAAATGCCGAATTCCAAGTGAATAAAAAAATATCAACATCAAACTGAAAACTTTCTATCACTTTTTTTAAATTTAATTCCCATTCAACTCCTCTCATTGCGCCTCCTATGCATAAAGCAATTTTTTTTGGAGAATTCAAATGTTGAGTATGAAAAGTATTAAAATTATAATTTAATAAAAATTTTTCATAATAAACTCTAGCACCAATAGTCATATTTGTATGGAAATTTTCTTGTAAAATAGTCAATATATTTCGCGTCTCAAGACAAAAAAAGTTTTTATTCATACAAGAAAAATAATCAATAGTAGATTTAATAAAAAAAGATTGAAAAATTACGGAAGAATTATTTTTAATTACATAAGGTAACAAATTTATAACAAATTCTTTTTTTAAACAAAATTTCAAAATTGATCGAGAAATTATATAATTAATACATAGTGGGATATATTTTTCTTTTTTAATATAATCAAATATTTCATCGTCACTAAGTGTTTGTATTTTAATTAAAAAATTATAAAACTCAAAAAAACTACCTAAATACATATTATTCCAATGGATTGGTGACGCGTCTTTAAATAATAAAATTAACTCATCCACACTTCCGATCTGATATAAAAAATCTATATATTCTCTACACTGACTAGTTGAATCTTTCTTATAAATATTTTTAACTATATCAAAATTCCATTCTTCGAGTGCATTAGTAATTTTTTCTTGTATTTTCATTTAATTACTCACTTTTTTGTTAATATCTCAAAGAAGAATTTAATTAATCCTCCTTTATACCAAGATTTACAAGCTTTAATAAATTTTTTTCCAAGTTGATATGTTGTACCATTTTTTTCTACCATTGCTTCGTTATAATCGATATAATTTTTTAATGGTAAAGTTTTATATTTAAAATCTGCCGTTTTATGAACAATTAAAATAGCTAATAATATAAAAGGCAACTTAATATAACCAAAAAAAGAATTATATTTTATTAAAATCCTTCCTACTTTATAAGTTAAATGATTGCGTATTATAAACTTAGCAGAATTAGGATAAATGATATCATCTTTGATACGTAATCCATTTTTTTTTCGTAATTGATAGAGTTCTAGATTTTTAATTTTAATGCCTTGCTCTAAATAAACTAATTCCATTTTTTGTTTTTTTATTGTAAGTGAATTTAAACCTTTTTGCAAAGATAATTTTTCTTGATTTAAAGTTAAAATATGCTGATTAAGACCATCTAAATCTGATTTTTTAATATCAATAAACATATATTGATCAATTTGTTGCATTCCAGAGCGCCATGGTCTAAATTCATATTCCCATCTATACTTTATAAATATATTATATATACTTTCATCTTCCAAGTACGCCCTATGTGGATGTCTAACTGATCCAAAATTACTAAACCATACCAAATCACCTTCATTTGGCATCCTAGAATCCAATAAGCCAAATCGAAAAGCATTGGATGAACAAAAATTCGTTTTAGGTGGTAAAGGAAACTCTCTAAATACACCTTCCCAACCATTTTGAGGTTTTCTAATAGGATTATAAACCTTAATATAATCATCTAATCTTAAAGGTTTAAAAAACATAATATCAGGTCTTGTATATAAATGGTAATCGTATTTTATATTGCACTCTTTTTCGTAATCCAATTTTAAAGAATTAACTTTTTCTAAAGTAATATACATTCCAGGTTTATTGCTATTTAAAATAGGAGGTTCAATAAGATGTTTTCTAGGTTGATAAATTCCTATAATTTCTTCTATATCATGGATGCCTATTTTTACACCAGTTAACCCTGGATATTTTAAATGAGAATGAGCACTTCCAGTATCAAATTGATCCCATGTATGTAAAAATATGTCTATTAACCAACCATCTTGCTTATTTATATCTATAATATTATTAAAAAAGCTTTTATAGGTTTGCTTATAAGTCCTTAAAGCGCCAAATAAATGGACTGCCAACCTTTTTTCCATCATTCCCTCCCATGATATTTATTTTTTCAAAGATCTGCAAATTTCATTAATTAAAAACAAAAGATTTGGATATTTTTTACTTCTTTTTTTCTTTTTTATTAAATCAAGGCGTATATTTTTATAAATTTTACCCCTAAATAATAGTAAAGTCGCTAATAAATCATGTTGTATTTTATTCAAATTTTTACTTAAATATTTTTCCACAGTATCATAATGTCCATAACGCAAATTTAAATGAATCCAATGAATTATCCAAGCTGTATTATTGCTATCTTCACGCATGGCTTTTTCTATAAACTGCAAAGATGTTTCAAATTCTTTTTTTAATTTTAAAGATAATTGATACAGCCTAAAAAATGCCATGGATTTATACATAGAATTTAACTCCAATTTATTAATATTTTCTTTAATAATTTGATATTGTTGTTCTTCGGAAAAAATTTCATGAAATGAGATATCTTTTTTAATACCAGCAAAAAAGGAAGGACATTGAGAAAATGCTGATTTCTGTAAAGAAATTCCTGGGGTATAAATTAATTTTGCACAAGAAAGAAAATTCATTTCAAAAAATGCCCTTTCAGTAACATCTAAAAATTCAGAAGCAAACTGATCAACTAAAATAATTTTTTCATTATTAAAATAATTGATTAAATTTTTACTAGCACTAATATCTTGGCTAAAGATTACAACTTTATAATCTTTAATTTGATTTTTTATAATCTCTATGGCAATTTCATATGGAAAATATTTGTCTCCTACAAAAGCATATAAAGAAGCTGTTTTATATGTTGAAGAATAAACTATATCTGCACCTCTAATATGTATTGCTATAAATTCACCCAATTTACTAGCAGTTTGTTTAGCATATTCAATAATATTTTGATATTTTTTTGAAAATTTTATTTTCTTATAAATCTCTGCAAAATCTTTATAACATTGTTTTTCATTATAATCTTCTATCCAATTGCTTAATGCGCCACCTTCTATCCCAGGGGCATACCAACCCCATTTTTGTTCAAAAGGACCATTTTTTATATCACTAAAAGTTTTTTTCTCTTGATAAATTCCAAACCCATGATTACTTGATATATCTTTATAATCATCAATATAATATTTTTGTATAAATTCTTCGCTAAATATATCATTAGCTTTACCTAATGCAAATGGAATATGTTTTGTAGTGTTGAACATTTCATGTGTATTTCCTATCACATCTTCAACCTTCCCCCATTTAAAATAAAACGGTAAATTAGTTTTTTCAGATAACAACAATCCTGCCATCATTGCAAATAATCTCATGCCGAATCCATCAGGCTTTGCCATAATGATACATGGAGACAACATATATCTATCATTTTTATATTCTTCCAAACTAATTCCAAAAAGATGGTTAAATTTCTCTAAAATAGTATTATTATATTTAACATAATCAAAATTACAAGATTGAATAGATTCTTTTAAATATTTTATCATAGCTTTTGACAAACTATCAACATCAGGATTTACCAACAATCCTCCACGCGAATTTAAAACCGATTTATTTCCTATTATATTTGTTGCTATTATTGGTTTTTTTAATACTAATGATTCAAGTAAAACCATGGGTTGCCCTTCATGTAATGAGCTTAATATAAAACAATCAGCTTTTTTTAAATAAGGATGAGGATTGTTTCTATTTCCAAGAAGATATATATTTTTAATTTTATTTTTTAAAATGTATAATTTTAAATCTTCTCTCAAAGGTCCATCGCCTAATATCACTAATTTAATATTATTAAATTCTAAATTAACTTTTTGAAAAGCTTTGATAAGTGTTATTTGATTTTTTTCTGGTGATAATCTAGCAATATTAATAAAAACTTTACTATTATCATTAAAGATAGATTCATCT
>NZ_JAENKR010000046.1:0-11075 GCF_016598965.1 Campylobacter sp. TTU-622 | reverse complement strand
ATATAACATAATATATAATTATGTTATATAAAAAGGGAATAAAATAAAATGAAACTTAAAAACTCTACTATAAATGAAGATTTAGAGCGTTGGATAGATGCTTATTTAAATCATATTCAAGCATTATCTTATTCAAAGAATACTTTTTTACTTTATAGACGTATTTTATTAGAATTTGTAGAATATTCTTTAGATTATCAAGATGAAATGTCTATAAGCGATATAAAAATAACATTTTTGGTAAATTTTCTTAATTATTTAGAAAATAATACAAAAAATGGTAATAAATTATCTAAAAAAACAAAAATGACTTATTTAAGAGCATTAACTAGCTTTTTTTCTTTTATAAGTGATAATAATGATGATTTATTTATTTTCTCCTTTGATATGAAAAAAATAAAATTTAGAACAGAAAAAGCGGAAGAGAAATTGAATTATCTTAATGAAAATGAAATTATAAGATTAAATAATGTTTTAGAAAAAGAAAAAGAAAGAAAAGAAGTTTATAATAGTTTTAGAAATGCTTTATTGATTAAACTTATGCTTTATGCTGGACTTAGAATTTCTGAAGCATTAAATATAAAGCTTTGTAATTTTGAAGAAGTTGATGATGATATATTAAGAATATCCATAATAGGCAAGGGCGGTAAAGAACAATTTGCTTTTATTAAAAAAGAAGAAATTGATGATGAACTTGAATATTTTAAAGAAAATATTCAAGATGATGAATATATCATGCAAACTAGTACAGGAAAACATTTAAATAGAAGTAATGCTTTTTTGATTATAAATAAAATTTATGCAAAAGCTCTAATAAACAAAAAAGGACTTCATTTGCTTAGGCATACTTTAGCAATGAGATTAACCGCTAAAGGAATAAACCTTGTAGTAATTCAAAAAATATTAAGGCATGCAAATTTAAATACAACAACTATATATGCAAAAGCAACAAATGATACAATAAAAACTGCATTATTGAATAATTGAATTTGATTTCTTGTTAAATTAATGGTTTAAAGTAAATTTTAAATGATTTTTAAAATAAGCATATTTAATAGACTTCTTTTAGAAGTCTATTAATTGATATTAAAATTTCTCTAATAAAAGACGAGGTTCTCCTCCAAGCGTTTTTATAAAATTTGCAATTCTTGCTTGTATAGTTTCTATATTATGATCACCTAAACTACCTAAAATATAAAATAGCTCTTCAAAAATTTCTTCCTCATTAAATTTAATATCCTCAATAACAAGATTAGAGACTTGACTATATTTTTGTAATTCATGATAAATTTTAACCAAAATTTCAATTTTTTGTAAGTTATGTTTTGCTTTTGAAAAAGAATTTAAGTATTTTATTAAGATTTTTATGAGTTTAATTCTATTATCTTGATTTTCAAAAAACTCAATCCCCCGCCCCCATAAACGTTTTTTTTACATTTTCTTTTTTCATATTATTCCTTTCAATTTGTCGATATAATCACTCCACCATTGCATTAAGAATTTTCTATCATTTACTCTTAAGCTTCTATTATAGGCAGCTTTAACTTTATTTCTTTCTCTGTGATCTAGGCATAATTCTATAACTTCACTATCTTGTCCGTGTAAATTTTTGAACTCATAGAGCAAAGTTGAAGCCGTTGTTCTAAAACCATGAAAAACCATTTCTTCGCCAAAACCTAATCTTTTAATAGCTTGATTTAATGTATTTTCACTTATAGTTTTAGACTTACTTATATCACTTGGAAAAACATATTTTGAATGATGAAATGAAAAAGGTTTGATAAATTCAAATAATTTTATAACACTATTGCTTAATGGTATAACAAATTCTTCACCTCCTTTCATCTTATTTGCTGGTATAGTTATTTTTGAATTTTTAAAATCTATTTCACTCCATTCTAAATTTCTAATATTAGCGCTTCTCAAAAATAAATATGAACTAACTTGCAATGCCACTTTTGTAAATATACTTCCATTGTAATTTTCTATTGCAAATAACAGTTCCTTAAATCTTTCTTCATCAGTAATAGCTCTAAGATTTTGTCTTTTAGGAGAGCCATAAAGAGTTTTTATATTTAAAGTTAAAATATTACTGTTTTCTATATATTCTTTATTAACTGCATATAATAACATTCTCCTTAGCCCTAGAAATACTCTTTTTATTGTTTCAAATTTGCCTTCTGCATAAAGTCTATCAAAAATAGGAAATATGTCATTTTTAACAATTTCATTAATCTTTTTATCTTTGTATTTAGAAATAATATGATATTCTAATCTTTTCGCCAAATTGTAAGAAGTATTATTTTTATAAAAAATTTCATTCCATTCATCAAAAATTTCTTTTATAGTTTTTGAATTTCTTATATCCTCTTTTTGAATTTGTTCTTTTGGATTGATTTTTTGCGCTAACATGTCATTAAAAATGTTTGCTTTTTCTCTTGCATTTGCTAGAGTGATTATTGGATATTTTCCTATTTTAATACTATGTATTTTTTTATTTAGTCTATATCTAAAATAGAAAAAAACAATAGTACCTTTTAGTGAATTTTTTGCTTCAATATAAAGATTTTTGGTATAAGCATCTTTAATATAAGTTCTTTTTTCAACAATTAAATTTTTAAGTTGTTTATCATTGATAATAATCATATTTTTTTTAATCTTTCTCAGTTAAAAAGTATATGTTATTTTTTAAATATAAAATTTAACATATACTATAGCATATACTTTTAAAATTGTCAAAAGAGATTAATTGAGATTAATTGAGATAAGTTTAGATTAATTGAGATATTTTGAAAGCATTTATTTATAGTGTTTTATTTATCATTTGAGATTAATTGAGATAAGTTTAGATTAATTGAGATAAGAAGTAATGGTGCCCAAGGTCGGACTCGAACCGACACAAGGTTGCCCTTACTAGATTTTGAGTCTAGCGCGTCTACCAGTTTCACCACTTGGGCTAAAATTGGAAATTATACTTTTTTTAGGTTAAAAAATGCTTTAAAAAGGTAAAAATGATTTTTTTATTAATAAAATTCTATGATTAAATATTTGTTTAAATGTAAATAAATACACTTAAAAGTCGATAGTTATAAAGTTTGCTAATAAAATTTTTATAAAGATATTAAATAATAAAAAATGAAATTTCTATAAAACTATCGATAAATTATTTTTTTGGAATATTTATTGCTTATTTGGTTTTTAGCAATATTTGAAAAGATAATTATCAATTTATCAAGGAATTATAAATGAGAGTTACCAATAAATTAAATTTTACAAATTCGATTTCTAACTCTATGAATGGTCAAAATGCTTTGTATAAAATATCTCAACAAATTTCTTCAGGTCTTAAGATACAAGATTCTTATGAAGATGCGAGTGCTTATATTGATAGTACTAGGCTTGAATATGAGCTTAAAACTTTACAGCAAGTTAAAGAAGCAACACAATCTGCTCAAGAAATGACTCAAAATAGTATGAAAGCTTTACAAGATATGGTAAAACTTTTGGAAGATTTTAAGGTTAAGGTAACTCAAGCTGCAAGTGATAGTAACTCTCAAACCTCAAGGGAAGCTATAGCAAACGAGCTAAAAAGAATCAAAGAAAGTATTTTACAGCTTGCAAATACAAGTATAAATGGTCAATATCTTTTTTCAGGTTCTCAAGTAAATAATAAACCTTTTGATTCAAATGGTAATTATTATGGAGATAAAAATAATATCAATGTCGTAACAGGCTCAGGAACAGAAACTCCTTATAATATCCCTGGTTGGGATTTGTTTTTTAAAGCAGACAATGACTATAAAAAACAAATTACAACAAATGTAAGTTTTACTGATAATCGTTACAATTTAAAAGAAGATCCTAGTAAAACAAAATACCTTGATGGTGATTCAAAATGGAGTCATTTGATCGGACAAGGATATGTTCAAGATGGAAAATTAGATCCAGATAAAGATTTTGATGATAAAGATTCAAAACTTAATTTTCCGCCAACTACTCTTTATGTTCAAGGAACAAGACCAGATGGAACAAGCTTTAAAAGTGCTGTGCTTGTAAATCCAGAAGATAGTTTAGATGATGTGATGGAAAATATAGGAGCGCTTTATGGAAATAGTGCAGACAATAAAGTAGTTGATGTAACTATAAATAATAGCGGTCAAATTCAAATTACTGATTTAAAACAAGGGAATAATAAACTAGATTTTCATGCAGTTGCTTATACTCCACAAATGGATACAACTGAAAATTTTAAACAAATGGAAAAATTTGTTAAAGATAATAATCTTAAAATGGATGATGTAACCAATGCTATAATGGAACAAGCAGCAAAAGGTGGAGATATAACAAATTTACAAACACCTGTAACAATTACTTTAAGAGCTCAAGATGGCACAACGAAAGATTTTACATTTAGTCTAGCACAAACAGATTTTATAAGAAGCAATATGACAGATTCTGATGGAAATAAAGCAAATGGTGCTGATTATGATAATGTGTATTTTGAAAAAGATGGTAATACTGTTTTTGGTAATGTTTCTCAAATCATCAAAGGAAGCAATGCTTATGCTACGGATTCCACAAAGCTTAGCGAGGTAATGGCAGGAGATAGTCTTAATACGACTTTAAATTTAAAAGTAAGTTCTAAGGGTGGAAATACTTATGATGTAACTATAAATTTACAAAATTCAACTGTAAGTTATCCAGATCCTAAAAACCCTAATCAAACTATCACTTTCCCTATAATGCATACAGATCCTGCTACAGGAAATAGTGGAGTGGTAACTCCTTCAAATGATATAACTTATAAGCAGTTAAATGACGTTATAGCGCTTTTTGCTTCAGATAAAGCTCCAACTCAAAGCATTAACGTGGATAATGGAAAAATTAGTGCAAATGATTACAATAGTTTTCAACAAAATTTAAGTGATTCAAAATCTTTAGTTGATGTTAAAATGGACTATAAAGGACGCATTAGTGTAACAGATAAGCTTTCTTCAGGAACAAATATAGCGATTTCTTTAAGTGATTCTGCTAGTGGAACATTTCCACAACCTCCTTTTACTCATACATCAACTATAACTTCTGGTCCGAATTTTTCTTTTAGTGCTAATAATTCTTTAGTTATAGATGAGCCTAATGTGGATTTGATTAAAGATCTTGATATGATGATTGATGCTGTATTAAGTGGCAATATGAGAGCAGATGCTGATTCAAGTGATCCAAGAAATACAGGTATGCAAGGAGCATTAGAAAGACTTGATCATTTAGCAGATCATGTAAGTAAGCTAAATACTGTTATGGGGGCTTATCATAATACTATAGAAGATACTAATACTAGAGTAACTTTTTTAAGCGTAAATGTAGAAAGTATTAAGTCAAATGTTATTGATATTGATTATGGCGAGGCTATAATGAATCTTATGCAAACTCAACTTGCTTATCAGGCTTCATTGAAAGCAACTTCTACGATTTCTCAAATAAGCTTGTTAAATTATCTATAAAATCTTTTATGTTATAATGACTTCTAAATTTAATTTAAGGATATAAAATTAAAAAAGAAGTCATTTTTTTAAGCTCAACTTTTGTTATTTTTTATCTTTGTTTGTGTATGTTTATACCTTCTATGAGTATTTTTTTATATAAATTTAATATTTTATTGTTTGGAAAATTTAGCTATTTTTATCCATTTTTTTTAATGGTTATTAACTATATATACTACAAAAGGCATTATAAATTAGAAAATTTTAAAAGAAGTGAAATTTTTGGATTTTGTTTTGTATTTTTTTCTATAATGCTTTTATTTGCTATTTTTTATCCTAATGAAGGCTATGTTTTAAAATTATTATATAAGCTTTTTTCATTCTTTTTTGGACATATATTAAGCGGATTGATCGCTTTATTCTTTTTGCTTTTATCTATTATTTTACTTTTTCCAAGTTTTACTAAAGAAGTTTTTAATCTCGAATTAGATTTTAGCAAATTTCTTTATTTTGAATCTAAAATAAAAGCTTTGTTTATGGATGTTTTTGGAGGAGAAAAAGAAGAGGTAGAGAGTAAAAATTCTAAAACTCCTATTTTTAAATTTAGTTCTCAAAATACTTTAGAGTCTTCTGAGAAAGCAAAAGATAATTCCATGGCAAAGCAAGCTCAAGAAAGCAAAAATTTAATAGAAAATATACCTGCAAAAAAAGAAGAGGTTGATAAAATTAAAAAAGAGGAAAATATAAATGAGAATATTGAAATCATAAATGAATCGAAAAGTTTTATATATGAAACTTCAAAAGAAATTGAAAATTTTGCTAAAAAAGCAAGTAGAAGTAGTATTAGTTTAGACGAAGAATTAAATTTTATTTTACAAGAAGAGGCAGATATGATTCCTGAACGTTTTTTAAAACCTAAAAAAATTGAAGATTTTAAAGATCAAATTGATGAGAAAAGTAATCTTGATGAGCCAAGTTATAAGCGTAAAAATATAGAAATTTCTTTACAAAAAAATACCAATAAACCTAAGATTTTTGAAAAAGAGCTTGAACTTAGAGAACAACTTTTACAAAAGGCTAAACTTGAAGAAGAATATAAAATTTATCAAAATCAAATTTTAGAAAATCGCGTTAAAGAAGAAATTGAAATTCTTGAAAAAGAAGAAAATTTAAACATACTTCAAGGAAATAAATATACTATCAACGATCAATATGAAAATAAAGAAGTTGCACCAATAAAAGAAGAAAAACAAGATGTTATTCCTATGGTAGAAGAATTAAATACCCCATATATTCCACAAACTCCTATTGTAAAAATAAGCGAAATTAAAGAAGAGTCTTTTTTGCCTCAACAAAGAACTTTTGAAAACAAGATTGAACAAGAATTAGAAGAAAATTTAGATCAAGTAAATCTAAGTCAAAACAATGATATAGAAGAGGTGAATTTAAATAACACTGAGAGAAATGAATTTTCTAAAAGTGTTTTAATCAAAGAAATAGAGCTAAACCAGCAACTTTTAAAAGATATAGAGCAAGGAGAAATTCAAAAACCAAATGATTTTAGACTTCCTTCTTTTGAATTTTTGGCTAATCCTATTCATCTTAAACAAGATATGGATGAAAATGAAATAGATAAAAAAATTTATGATTTATTAGAAAAGTTAAGACGTTTTAAAATAGGCGGAGATGTCATTAGCACTTCTGTTGGACCTGTGGTGACCACTTTTGAATTTAGACCAAGCGCAGATGTTAAGGTAAGCCGTATTTTAAATTTACAAGATGATTTAGCTATGGCTTTAAAAGCAAAATCTATACGTATTCAAGCCCCAATTCCAGGTAAAGATGTAGTAGGTATAGAAGTTCCAAATGAACAAATCCAAACAATTTATTTAAGAGAAATTTTAGAAAGTGATGTATTTCAAAACGCAAAAAGTTCTTTAGCGATTGCTCTAGGTAAGGATATAGCAGGTAATGCTTTTATAACAGATCTTAAAAAGCTTCCGCATCTTTTGATCGCAGGAACTACAGGAAGTGGAAAAAGTGTGGGTATAAATTCTATGCTTTTGAGTTTGCTTTATAGAAATTCTCCTAAAACTTTAAGGCTTTTAATGATAGATCCAAAAATGCTTGAATTTAGTATTTATAATGAAATTCCACATTTATTAACCCCAGTAATTACAGATCCTAAAAAAGCTATTATTGCACTTTCAAATATGGTAGCTGAAATGGAGCGTCGCTACAGATTGATGGCTGATGCTAAAACAAAAAATATAGAAAATTATAATGAAAAAATGAAAGAAAATGGTTTAGAAACTTTACCTTTCATTGTAGTGATTATTGATGAATTAGCAGATTTGATGATGACTGCTGGAAAAGATGTTGAATTTTATATAGGGCGTCTTGCACAAATGGCAAGAGCTAGTGGGATACATTTAATCGTTGCAACCCAGCGTCCTTCTGTGGATGTTGTAACTGGGCTTATCAAAGCTAATTTGCCAAGCAGAATTTCTTATAAAGTAGGGCAAAAGATCGATTCTAAGGTAATTTTAGATGCTATGGGTGCTGAAAGTTTATTAGGACGTGGAGATTGTCTTTTCACTCCTCCAGGAACAAGCTCTATTGTGCGTTTACATGCTCCTTTTGCAAGTGAAAGTGAGATTGAAAAGGTTGTAGATTTTCTAAAAGAGCAAGAAAGCGTTATATATGATGAGAATTTTTTAAAAGATTCTCAAGGAGCAAATAATAATGCTCAAGATTTTGATAACAACGATGAATTTGATGAATTATTTGAAGATGCTAAAAGAGTAATTTTAGAAGATCGCAAAACAAGTATTTCTTATCTTCAAAGACGTCTTAAAATAGGTTATAACAGAGCTGCTAATATCATTGAACAACTAAGTAAAGCAGGGATTTTAAGTGAGCCAGATTCTAAAGGACAAAGAGAGATTATTATTTAAAAGAGTCTAAAAATAGACTCTTTTTTGAGTGGTTGATTACATCATACCACCCATTCCTCCCATACCTCCCATTGCGCTCATATCAGGCATAGCAGGTTTATCTTCTTTTATATCGCTAATTGTTGCTTCAGTTGTTAAAAGCATACTTGCTACAGAAACCGCATTAAGTAATGCCACTCTTTCAACTTTAACAGGATCGATAATACCTGCAGCAAACATATCTACATATTCACCTTTGGCGGCATCAAAACCTGCATTTTCATCTTTATTATTTTCAACGCTATTTACAACAACACCTGCATCAAAACCTGCATTTTCAGCAATTTGTTTTAAAGGTGCTCTTAAAGCTCTCTCAACAATAGCAGCTCCAATTGCTTCATCACCTTTTAAATCAAGTTTAATTTTTGATTTTGCTTTGATTAAAGCTGCACCGCCACCTATAACGATACCTTCTTCAACTGCTGCTTTAGTAGCACTCAATGCATCATCTACGCGATCTTTTTTCTCTTTCATTTCTGTTTCAGTTGCAGCACCAACTTTAATAAGTGCAACACCGCCGCTTAATTTTGCAAGTCTTTCTTGTAATTTTTCTTTATCATAATCTGAAGTTGTTTCAGCAATTTGTGCTTTGATTTGATTGATTCTTGCATCAATATTTGCTTTTTCTCCACTACCATTAACTATAGTAGTATTGTCTTTATCTATAATAACACTTGAAGCTTGTCCTAAATCTTCTATACTTGCGCTTTCTAAAGTTCTTCCTAATTCTTCAGAAATAACTTCTCCGCCTGTTAAAATAGCAATATCTTCAAGCATAGCTTTTCTTCTATCACCAAAACCAGGAGCTTTTACTGCAGAAATATTTAAAACACCTCTTAATTTATTAACAACTAAAGTTGCAAGAGCTTCACCTTCAATATCTTCAGCTACGATTAAAAGAGGTTTTCCTGTTTTTTGAATTTGTTCTAAAATTGGTAATAAGTCTTTTAAACTTGATATTTTTTTATCATATAATAAAATATAAGGATTTGATAATTCTACTAACATTTTATCAGCATTAGTAATAAAATAAGGACTTAAATATCCTCTATCAAATTGCATACCCTCAACTACATTTAACTCATCATTAATTGATTTTGCTTCTTCAACAGTGATAACTCCATCTTTTCCTACTTTTTCCATAGCATCTGCAATCAAATTTCCGATTTTTTCATCAGAATTTGCAGAAATAGTAGCAACTTGAGCAATTTCTTTTTTATCTTTTACTTCGCGTGAAAGTTTTTTAAGCTCTTCTACGATAGCTTCGCAAGCTTTATCCATTCCTCTTTTTACTTCAATAGGATTAGCACCTGCTGTAATATTTCTTAAACCTTCTTTGAAAATAGCGTGTGCAAGAACAGTTGCAGTTGTAGTTCCATCTCCAGCTTGATCTGCAGTTTTGCTAGCAACTTCTCTTACAAGAGAAGCTCCCATATTCTCAAGACTATCTTTTAACTCAACTTCTTTAGCAACACTTACTCCATCTTTTGTAATACTTGGTGCTCCAAAACTTTTTTGAATTAAAACATTGCGACCTCTTGGCCCCATTGTTACTTTTACAGCATCGTTTAATTTTTTAACACCTTCATAAAGTTTATTTCTTGCTTCATCTGAAAAAATAATTTCTTTTGCCATTGTTTATCCTTTTTTTAATTATTTTAAAATTCCTAAAACATCATCTAAATTTAAAACAAGATACTCATTTGCATCAAGCTTAATTTCTGTTCCGCCGTATTTTGCGAATATAATTTTATCACCATTTGATATATCATTTACTTCTTTGCTTACTGCAACTACTTCACCCATTAAAGGCTTTTCTTTAGCATTATCTGGTATAATAATTCCTGAAGCAGTTGTTTTAGTTTCTTCTACTCGTTTAACTAAAACACGTTTTCCTAAAGGTTGAAAATTCATTTTGTCCATCCTTAATAATTTTTTTAGCACTCTTTTATTTTGAGTGATAAAATATTATTATAAAAAATGAAATTTGTCAATACTTTAAATAAAAATATTTATATAACTTTAGTCAGTTATAGTAAAGTTTATTTATAAATTAAATATTAAGGATAAATAATGAGAAAAATTTTTTATGGTATATTAGCCTTTATTGCTATAGTTTTTATTATATGTTATGTAATACTTTTTACATCATTTGGTAATAGTATTGTTTCAAATGTTGTTCAAAATAAAGTAAAACAAAATTTAGGCTTTGATTTAAATATTACTTATTTTAAACTAAGACCTTCTTCTTTGGAGTTAAAAACTGATTTAGCTAATATTGCACATTTTAATATCGATGGAAATTTAAGTCTTTTTAAATTATCTTTTGATCTTAATTATAATATCGCTTTACAAAAAGATTATGCTAAAAGTTTAGGTCTAAATTTAAATAAAAATCTGGAATTTAATGGAAAAGCTTATGGAAAAATAAGCGATTTTTTAGTTAATGGTAAAGGTTATTTTCTAGGCTCTAATGTAAATTTAGATTCTAGAATTTATGATTTTAATCCTATTGTTTTAAATTTAGATGCAAAATCTTTAAAGATTGAAGATATTTTAAGTCTTATTTCTATGCCTGCTTATGCTAAAGGTAATATAG
>NZ_JAENKR010000045.1:0-11123 GCF_016598965.1 Campylobacter sp. TTU-622 | reverse complement strand
ATATACTCCTCTTAAATAAGAATTATTTTTAAAAGTATCCTTACTTTGAATTTGTAAAATAAAATCTTTAATTAAGGCGAGTAAATTATCAAATTGTTTTAAAAAAAGATAAATCTTGTTTTTTTCTTCTAAGGAATAAATAAATTGATTTTTATTCATAAAAGCATAGAGTAAAGCAGAGCTTAATTCTTTAAAATCTTTATCTAAATTTATTTCATTTATTTCTTCTAAAAAACTAATACCCAAGGCTTTATTTGAAATTGTTTCATTAAAAATTGCAAAATATTCTCTCATGCCTAATAAAAGATCAATTTTTGAAAAAACTATATAAATAGGCAATTTTAAGTCTAAAATATCCTCAATCTCATTAATTCTTTTTCCAAGATAATGTAAAAGATTTTTAGAATACTCTTTAGTATTGCTTAAAAAAGCTTGAGTATCTATTACTAAAACAACACCATTTAATTTATTGTAAAAAAATTTTCTATTTAAAAAAAATAAAAAATTTTGCCAAATATTTTGCTTGATTAAAAATTCTTTATTTTTAACAAGATCATCTTCTGGCAATTCATCACTTCTTAAAGGCTTAAAAAGCTCTTCTTGAGAAAAATATTTTCCTTCAGTATCAAGCAAAGCACCTTTTTTTGAAACATAAAGAGCAAAATTATTGGTTGATTGGTGTAATTTTTTATAAGAATTTAAACTATCACTTAAAGGATATTCCATATTAGAATAATTGATTAAAGAACTTTTTCCAGCACTCTCTTTTCCTATTATTATAATTAAAGGGAGTTTTTTAATTTTTAAATTTTTAAAAGTATTTTTTGCATTCTTTAATATAATAAAAAAATTTCTTTTAGCTCTATATAAAAAAATACTAGCTTCTTTTTTTAATCTTTTAAATTTTAATCTTTTTTCATCTTTTAGAGAAAACAACAATTTCATTAAAGGTTTTAATAAAAAAAATAAAAAAATGATTACCCAAGTTATAGCAATAATAATTATTCTTAAAAAAGCATCACTAAAAATATAAAAATCATTAAAGGCTATTAAAGAACCCCAAAAATAAAACAAAAAACTAAGTATCAATAAAGAGATTGAAAAAATTATAAACATAAACCATTTAGATTTTAAAAATAATATCAGTTTTTCAAACATAAACTATCCTAAAAGGTAATTTTGTAACATTTTATAAAATTTTTACACAATTTATAATAAAGTATAAAAAATATTGCTAGAATAATAAGTATTAGATTTAAAGGAGTTATTATGGCACAACCAGCATATATAAAAATAGAAGGCTCTACCCAAGGACTTATTTCAAGTGGCGCCTCTACTGAAGCAAGTATAGGCAATCGCTATCAAGCAGGTCATGAGGATGAAATTATGGCTCAAGAAATCTCTCACGTAGTAACAGTGCCTGTTGATCAACAAAGCGGACAACCTTCAGGACAAAGAGTACATAAGCCCTTTAGTTTTACTTGCTCTTTAAACAAAGCTGTTCCATTACTTTATAATGCCTTAACTAGCGGTGAAAGACTTCCTAATGTTGAAGTGCATTGGTTTAGAACTTCAACAAGTGGAGGACAAGAGCATTTTTTTACAACCAAATTAGAAGATGCAATTATTACAGATATTACCCTTATTATGCCAAATGCTCAAGATCCAAACAATCATAATAAAACTGAACTTTTTAAAGTCTCACTCAATTATAGAAAAATTACTTGGGAACATGTGGCTGCTGGAACAAGTGGCGGGGATGATTGGAGAGAAAAAGCTTAATTAAATTAATTAAGCTTTATGCTTTGATTAAATTCATTAATTATTAAATTGATTTCTTCTTTTACTTTTAAATTATTATCATAAAGATCTATTAAAGAATATAAATAAAAAAATAAAATAAAAACAATAGGCAAAATAATAAGAGTTTTTTTAAGATATAATCTTTTAAATTTCTGATAAATATTTTCTTTAATTTTATTTTCGTAAGCTTTAGTAAAAACTAATTGTTCATCTACATTAAACAACGGGGTTAAACTTGAACTTATATTATTTAAAAAATTAATTATTTTTTCTTTAACATTTTCATCATTTGAATATTTTCCTTGATAACCCAAAACCAAAAGTGCATAAATAAATTCAAGATAATCTTTATTTTTTAAAGGATCACTTAACCAATTTAAAGCTATATCATAAAAATTATTTCCGCCTAAAGCTTCATCAAATAAACTAATAGTTAAAGTATTATTTGCCCAAGAACTATTAATAAAAATACTATTTTTCATAAGCATCTCATCAATAAAAACACAAAGACAATATCTTAATTTAACTATATCTTTTTCCTCATATTCTTTACAAGCACCAAGTTTTAAACTCCAAGCTAAAATATCATTAATTAAATCATCTTTAAGATTTTGCATAAGATTTAAATCAATAGAATTCAATTTAGATAATCTAAAAACAAGTAATAAAAGCTCTAAAGAATAATCAATTACTTTATTGTTTTCAAGTCCTTTAAAATTTGAGCTTAAAATCAAACTTAATTCTTTTTCTTGCATTTTTTTGCCTTAAAAAAGAGCCCACATTTTAATATCGGCTTCTTTAATATTATTAGTTAAATAAATGCTTATTACATTTTCGCCTTTAAAATCTTTAAATAGTTTATCCTCTTTATCTAATTTATAATAAACATAACCATTTAAATAAGGGATATTAGAAGGAATATTTGGAATTTGTTCTATATTTAAACCTTTTAACTGAGTTGCAACAATTTCTTTAATTTTGCTTTGAGTATAAATTTTACTTTGGGATTTAAAATTACGCAATAAATATTCATAACCAACGCTAGAATGCACTGCTAAATAAAGTTCACCCTGCTCTAAAATTGAATCATTATCAAATAATAAATCATAAAAACCATTGCCATTATTTATAAGTTTAGCCATACTATATTTAGGAGAAGTGATTTTTGAAAATAAAACTCTTATATGATTAATAAGTGTAATAAAAGTAGAGCTTAAATCATTATGATTATAAGCTATAAATTCTAATTCTTCTTCATTGCTTAAAGCATATAATTCCCCTTGAAATTCTATAAGTTTCTCATATAAAAATTCAGGATGAATTTTTTCTTTATTATTGATATAAGAAAAGATTAAATACCATTTTTTTAAAAGATTTAAAGTTAAATAAGTGCTAAAATCTAAAGTATTTTTAGTTTTATCTATGCTTTTAAAGATATTTTTAAAAGTGATTTTGTGCTGATTAATTGCATAAAGGATTTGGTTTAAAAAAGATTTGATAATATTTATTTTATTTAAATTAAGACAAGTTGGAATAAAATCTTCATCAAGCTCTATATTTTTATGTGCTGAAATATTTTTAATTTTACAAATAGGAATTTCAAGTTCATTAGCATTTGCATTTCCTAAAATGCCTAATTTTAATCTTAAACTAGCAAGTGCTATATTCATTTTATCTTGTGTAAAAGTAGAATTTCTTATATCCTCATCTTCTTCAAAATCTTTAAATTCATTATTACCATCATAAATTTTAGAAGCTATAATACTTCTTATAGTTTTATATTTAAGTTCTAAATCATTATGAAGAGCAATATCAGCCAAAGCCTCATTGGTTAAAGAAGTTTTTAAAACTATAATAGGACTATTTAAAGTATTAAAATCAAGCTCTAATGGCTCTGGTAAAATATCTTGCATTGGTGCATCAAAAATACTTCCATCACGTGTAATACCAGATACTTTTTTTAGAGCAATTTTTCCAAATTCTAACATCTCTTTATCAAATTCTAAATCAATAACACCATATAAAGCATTAAAAAGATGGATTGTTTTTGTATTGATATTGCGCTCTATATACCTTTCTTGTTGCTCAAAATGAATTTTATCTATACTTAAACCATTAAACCAAACAACCTTTAATTTATCTGCCATTTTCTTTTCCTAAAGCTTTTTAATACCTTCTTTATTGATTTCAAAAATAAGAAGTTTATTTTTTCCAAAACCTTTAGCTTCTTTAGTGCTTGAATAAATTTTAGAAATTGTGCCATTAGTATATAAAACAAGCACTCCTATAAAAGGAGTTTCATCATCTTTTACCTCAAGAGCTAAAGTTTGCTCTTTAGGAGCTAATTGAAGCCTTAAAGAATCAATTTTATCTTTAGAGAGTATTTGATCTTGGCTTATTAAATCAGCATTATTGCTTTCTTTAAATTTAGTAATATCTTTTAATTGATAAATAATTATTGTAAGAGGAACATCATCAAAACGTTTATTTAAATTGGAATTTTCTTGATTAATTATTTTTATACCTATAGTGCTTGAACAAGCATTAAACAGTAAAAAGCATAAAGTTAAAAAGATTTTTTTATGCATTTTTCTTTATCCTTTAAGATTTAAAGCAAGTAAATTAACATAATATTTTTTAAATTTTAATTATAATTATAAAAGTTAATAGAATTTGGAGCATAGATGACTTTTTCAAAAAATATAAATACCAATTTTACACAAGAAGAATATTATGAACTCCTAGAAGATCAAATGTCTAAATACCAAACTCTAAATCATGAAAATATTCAATGGGACAAAGTTTATGAATACGCACTTAATCTTTTAAAAAGCAAAACAATTGATATTAAAATTTGCAATTATTTTTCTTTAGCCTGCTTATATCTTGATGATATGAAAGCTTATGAAAATTTATTAAAATTGTTTAAGCATTTAAAAACTTTATTAAATTCTAATACACTAACACAAGATGAAAAAATATTAAATTCTTACAAAAAAAGATTAGAAAATATTATAAAAAATTTTATAAATAATTTTAATAATAAAAAATTAAATATTAGCTCTAGCATAGCTTTAGAATTTAATGAAACATTTAAAGAATTAGAAAAAAGTTTATTTACTTCTTTTATAGCATTAAATATACAAGAAGATAAAATACAAGATAATCAAGATAAAAAAATAAATTCTTCTAATAATGAAGAAATACAAAAAGAAAATATTGAATTTTTAAATGATAGAGCTTATAAAACTTATTTTAATGATTTAGCCTTTAAACTTTTAGCAAATAATATTGACAATTTAAGAGCTTATGCATTGTTTATAGAAGCTTGCTGGGGAAAAATTGAACATTTACCCTCTCATCAAAATTTTATCACATTGATTGAAAGTCCTAATAAAAATTTAGAAGAACTTTTACTTAAAGAATCATCTAATCTTTTAGAACATATTAAACTTTTTATGTCTCATCTTGCTTTAAATCCTTTTTGGTTTAAAGGATTTAAAATGTTTTGTGAAATGTTAAAAAAGCATAAAAAACACAATATAGCAAATTTTTTATGTTCTTTAATTTATGATTTTATCAATCGCTTTAAAGAGCTTTTAAAGCTTAAATTTAGTGATAATACTCCTTTTTGCGAAGAAAAATTATTAAATTATTTTTTTAATAAAGAAGAAAATACAAAAACTAATACATCTAAAATACAAAAAGATTTAAATCAAAGTCTTATAGATATTGATAAAAATTATGATGATTCTTTATTTACAAATTTTAATTCTTTAATTGAAATGGCTGAGCTTTTTGAGGAAAAAGGTATGAAATACAATGCTAAAATTCTTTATATGCAAATTAAAGATTTAATGGAAAAAAAGCTTTTAAAAGATTATTTAGATAAAGAATATGAAAAAATAAAACTAAAAACTCTTAATTAGCTAATATTTATTTTTAATTGTTTATAATATTTTAAATTTAAATTAAAGGATAATTAATGTCTGAGGGATCAAATGCTCCAAAAGAGCGTATTAATATTACTTATAAAGCTAAAACAAATGGACAAAATGCTGATGTTGAATTGCCTTTAAAATTAATGATAATGTCTGATTTAACTGCAAGTAAAAATAAAAAGAATTTAGAAGAAAGAGAAATACTTTCTATTAATAAGAACAATTTTGATCAAGTGATGCAAAAATTAAATATTAATACCACATTTAGTGTAAAAAATACTCTAAGCAATAATAATGAAAGTGAATTAAATATTAATCTAAATATTTCCAATATGAAAGACTTCTCTCCTGATAATATTATAAAGCAAGTTCCAGAGCTTAATAAACTCTTGCAATTAAGAGAAGCTTTAATGGCATTAAAAGGACCTATGGGAAATATACCTGATTTTAGAAAAGCTCTTTTAGAAGCTTTAATGGATAAAAGCTCAAAAGAACAATTACTTTTAGAAATCAAAGAAGAAAAGGAATAAGATGCAAGATAAAACACTCACACCTTCTATAATTGATACTATTATGGAAAAAACAAAATATAATAAAAATGATGAGAGTTATGCTATAGCAAAAAAAGGTGTTGCTGAGTTTATATCTAGCATTGTTCAAAATGATAATGTTGAAGATAAAATTAATAAATTTGTTCTAGATGAAATGATTGCAAGGATTGATACTTTACTTTCTGAGCAAATGGATGAAATTTTACATCATAAAGAATTTCAAAAATTAGAATCTACTTGGAGAGGAATTTCATTTTTAGTTCAAAGAACTGATTTTAATGAAAACATTAAAATTGATTTGTTTGATATAAGCAAAGAAGAAGCTTTGGAAGATTTTGAGAATAATCTTGATATTACACAAAGCATAGTTTATAAAAATATTTATTCTGCTGAGTATGGACAATTTGGAGGAGAACCTGTTGGTGCTATTATAGGAGATTATGAATTAAGCACAAGCAGTTCTGATATGAATTTTTTAAATAAAATGTCCTCTATTGCTGCAATGAGTCATTCTCCTTTTATCACTTCCTTATCTGCTTCTTTTTTTGGACTTGAAAATTATGCAGAATTGGCTAATGTTAAAGATTTAAAAAGTTTGCTTGAAGGACCTCAATATACTAGATGGCATACTTTTAGAGAAAATGAGGATGCTAAATATGCAGGCTTACTTGTAACAAGATTTTTAACAAGAAGCCCTTATGATGATAAAGAAAATCCTATTAAAAGTTTTAATTACAAAGAAAATATCCACGCCTCACATGAGCATTTATTATGGGGTAATTCAGCCTATGCTTTTGCTACAAGATTAAGTGAAAGTTTTGCAAAGTATAGATGGTGTGGAAGTATTATAGGACCAAAAAGTGGAGGAAGTGTAAAAGATTTACCTACTTATTTTTATGAAAGTTTTGGGACACTTGAAGCTAAAATTCCAACAGAAGTATTAATTACAGATAGAAGAGAATTTGAACTTGCAGAAAATGGTTTTATAGCTTTAACTTTAAGAAGAGATACAAATAACGCAGCTTTTTTCTCTGCAAATTCGGCCCTAAAACCTAAGGTATTTGCTAATACTCAAGAAGGCAAAGAAGCTGAGATGAATTATCGCTTAGGAACTCAACTTCCTTATATTTTTCTTATCTCAAGACTTGCTCATTATCTTAAAGTTTTACAAAGAGAAGAAATTGGAAGCTGGAAAGAAAGAAGCGATATTGAAAATGGACTTAATGAGTGGATAAGACAATATGTATCAGATCAAGAAAATCCGCCTGCTGAAGTAAGAAGTAAAAGACCTTTTAGAGCAGCTAGCATCAAAGTTGAAAATGTAGCAGGAGAAGTAGGCTGGTATAAAATAAATCTTAGCGTACGTCCTCATTTTAAATATATGGGTGGTAATTTTGAACTTTCTTTAGTAGGAAAGCTTGATAAAGAATAATTAATGTCTTTTTTAGATAAAATTATTCACAATCTTGATGAACAAAATTCTAAAGCTTTTATAGAAAATAAATATGAAGATATTAAAAATAATATAAAAGCTTTACTTAATACCAAACTTGATGATTGTCTAAGTTTAAATGATTTGGGCATTAATACAGATTTAAATTTAAGTGCTAATGAACTTTCTTCTAATATGGCTAAAGAAATAAATTATTTAATTTCCAAATATGAAAAAAGAATAAAAATTATATCTATTAATTATGATTATTCCTTAAGTCCTTGGCAACTTAGTTTTATTTTAAAATGCATTGATGAAGAGATGAAAGAAATTAATTATGAAATTATTTTTAAAAATAATCGTTATTATGAGGTTTTTTGATGGATAAAGAAAATATTTTTTATTATCAAAAAGAACTTGATTATTTACATAAAAGAAAAGATCTTATTTTAGAATTTTATCCTAAATTAGCTCCTTTTTTAGATAATAATTCTAAAGATCCTGATGTAGAAAGAATTATTGAAAATCTTGCTATTTTAACTTCAAGAATTCACAAAGAATTAGATGAAAATATTCCTTATATAGCGCAGTCTTTAATCAATATACTTTCCCCAAATTATACAAATCCTTTACCATCTTTATGCTTGCAAGAATTCGCTTTTGAAAAAGATGCTAAAGAAAATAAAATTTTAATTCCTAAATCAAGCATACTTAAAGCCAAACCTATAGATAAAATCGAATGCGAATTTAAAACTGCTTATGATGTTTATCTTTATCCTTTAGAGATTGAAGAAGTTTCTTTAAATAATGAAAAAAAATATCATAGTATGGATATAAAAATAAAAATCAATAAAGACAATACAAAGCTAAGTGATTTAAATTTAGAAAGAATTAATCTTTATCTTGGAGATGAAATTTATGTCTCAACCACTTTGCTTTTATATATTCATCTTTATCTTAAAGAATTTAGTATTATCTTAGAAAATAATGAAGAAATTAAATTAAATCCTCATCAAATTAAAACTATGGGTTTTAATAGTGATGAAAGTATTATTAAATATAATGATTTGGGTTTTGAGGCGTTTTCATTATTAAGAGAATATTTTTTTATTCCTCAAAAATTCAATTTCATTGGTATTGATAATTTAAGTATTTTCAATAATATATCAGATTTAAGTTTTACTTTGCGTTTTAAATTCTTAAAAGCTTTGCCTAAAGAATGCATACCAAGAGCTCATATGTTTTCTTTAGCAACAAGCCCTATTATTAATATTTTTGAAAAAAGTGCTGAACCTATTATTAATGATCATACTAAAGATGCTTATAAAATATTTATAGATAGAATCAATCAAGATGCCTATGAGCTTATAGAAGTAACACAAGTAAAAGCTCATAGTAATATAGGTGAAGTAAAAATGCTAAAAAACTATAATAGTTTTGAAAGATTTTCTATGCAAAATAAAGATAATTTTTATTATGTAAGTTCTAAATTTGATTCTAAAAATAATTCTTTTAAAGAAATCTCTTTTTTTACTCATAATGAAAATTTTATAGAAACAATAAGCATTAATACTTTATGTTCTAATAAAAATTTACCCTTAAAATTAAAAATAGCAGATATTAATCATTTAAAAGATTTTAAAAATATTAAAACAAAAAATATTACTCTTCCAAGTGCTTTAAAAGAAGTTAAAGTAGATGGAACTTTACTTTATAAATTAGTAGCATTGCTTTCTTTTAATTATCAAAGCTTATTGAGTAAAGATAGTTTTTTAGCTATCTTAAATGCTTATAGTTTTATGGATGATAAAGAAAATAAAAATATATGTGAACTTTTAGAAAAAGCTATTATAGATATAAAAGCAAAAACTATTTATTCTTCTTATCATTTTAGTAAAAGAGGGACTTTATGTATTATAGATATAGATGATTCTTGTTTTTATTCTTTAGGGGATATTTATAGATTAGGTTTAGTTTTATCTAAATTCTTTAGTTCTTTTACAAGTATTAATTCTTTTTTTAAATTAAAAATCAAATGTTTAAAAAGTGAAGATATTTTTACTTATCCTATTATAAATGGTAATAAGGAGTTGATGTGAGAGATGAGTTTTTAGGGTGTGAGTTTTATAGTGCAATTAGAAAACTCCTTAAAACTTATAATAAAAAAGATATTTTCTTAAGAGCAAATCCTAGTTTAAAGCATCCTAATAAAGAAATTGAAGCTATTAAATTTAATAAAAAAAATCAACAAGTTTTAATTGAAATAATAGTTAATTTTATGGGATTGCAAGGAAGCACCTCTCAATTACCAAGCTATATGTTAGATAAACTATCAAGAAGCCAAAATAGCTCAGAATGGACCTTATTTTTTGATTTCTTTAATCATTATATATTATGGCTATTTTTTGAAAGTAAAAATTTAAGAAATTATGCAAGATCTTTTAAGGAAGATTTTAGTGATACTTTATCTAAAGTACTATTCTCTTTGCTTGGAATTGAAAACAATAATATTGCCAAAAAATACTTACAATTCGCTCCTTTACTCTTAAGTTTTAGACGCCCAAAATATTATATTGAAAAAGCTTTAGAGAATAATTTTAATTTATATAATAAAATAAGCATTATAGAAAATATTCCTCATCAAATTATAATTCCATCATATGAAAAAAATAAATTAGGTTTTAAAAATAATATTTTAGGAAATAATTTCATTCTAGGAGAAAAAATTACATCTTATAATAGTAAAATAGCTGTTTATATAAAAAATATAGAATACGAACAAGCTTTAAATTTTTTCCCAGGAAAAAAATTTCATCAAGAACTAAAAGAAAGTATCATTTTTTTAACCAATAATGAATTTGATACAGATTTATATTTAAAAATTAAATATAATAAAAAAATGGGCTTTACTTTAGGGGATAAAAGTTCTGCAAAGCTTGGCTTAGCAAAAGTATTAAAAAGTCCTAAAAACTCTTATAGTTTTATATATATTAAATTATAATTTTTTAAATTTGTCTTATAAAATAAAAACTACAATAAGCTTAAAAATCATATTAAATCAAATAAAAGATGATTTATAGACTTTAATTTTATTTTGCATAAAGAAGCAAATTTGAAAGATAAAGACTTTGTTTTATTTACGTTTTTAAATATAATGCAAAACTTATCGAATAAATCAATATATCTAAATTTTTAGTATTTAAATTTAAATATCTACGAATATCAAAAAACAAAGAAGAAAAGGGTATATGTTGAAAATAATGTAATAAAATATAAATGGGAAAATCATTAAATAACCAATGAAAATTATCTTAAGTACTAAAGTTTTGATGATGTAAAATTAAACAGATACTTTGATAGAATATATAGACTAGAAAATTATAAAATTGTATTTAT
>NZ_JAENKR010000044.1:0-11335 GCF_016598965.1 Campylobacter sp. TTU-622 | reverse complement strand
AAAATTTAAAAACTTGTTTTCCATAGCCTTTATTTCTATATTCTTTTTTTAGGTAAATATCTTCAAGATAAATTCCATTGGCACCCAAAAATGAAGAAAAAGTATAAAAATAAATCATATAGCCTATAGTTTTATTATTTTCTTTTAACAAAAAAGCTTTGGCTACTTTTGTTTTAAAAATAGAGTGATATAAATTTTCTTTATTACATTTTATTTCATCTTGCATAATTTCATGCAAAGCAAATTCTTTAATTAATTCTATTAAAATATCTAATTCTTGTTCTTTTAAAACTTGTATTGCAAAATTTTGCATTTTAGTACCTTATTTAAGATAATTTGCGTAAAAATTTATCAAAATAAATTAAAATTAGCTTTAATTAAAAGCAATTTTAAGTAAGATTAAATATAATATCTGATTTATAACATATTTTATTAAAATTAAGGAAAATAGACTATGAAAAGAACTTATCAACCACACAATACTCCAAGAAAAAGAACTCATGGTTTTCGTATGCGCATGAAAACTAAAAATGGTCGTAAAGTTATTAATGCAAGACGTGCTAAAGGGAGAAAAAGATTAGCGGTATAAAAGAATTTTCAAGACTTAATCAGTCTGAAGAATTCTCGCTTATTTATAAAAAAGGTAAAAAATGGCATTGTAAAGGAGCTATTATTTTTTATCTTAAAAGTCCAGAAAAAAAGGTTGCTTTTGTTGCAAGCAAGAAAGTTGGGAAAGCTGTAGTAAGAAATAGATCTAAACGTGTATTGCGTGCTTTATTTTTTAGCATAAAAAATCAGCTTGAATATGGAAAATACATAATAGTTGCCAAAGCAGAAATAAAAGATTTTTCTTTTTTTGAGTTGGAAAAAAATTTCAGATGGGGTTTAAAAAAAATACAATGTTTAAAAGAATCTGCTTAGCAATAATAAAATTCTATCAAAAAAATATAAGCCCCTTAAAACCAAAGGTTTGCAGATATTATCCAAGTTGCTCGGAATATACATCTTGGCAATTTCAAAAAAATCATTTTTTATTCGCTTGTTATTTTTCATTTTTAAGAATTTTAAAGTGTAACCCTTTTTTTAAAGGCGGTATAGATTACCCTAAAATTTATAAAATAATTAAACATACAAATTTCTGCTTTAAGCCTATTTTTTTAGCCAAAAAAAGACTTAGTTTTTTATATATCCCTTGTAAGGATAAGGGTTTTTTTATTATTAAAATAATATAAAAGGAATAATAGTGAACAATTCAAATAATATTTTCGAACAAAAACGCATACTTTTAGCAGTAATTATATCTTTTTTATTTTTTGTTATATATGATTATTTTTTTATTCCAAAAAATAATCATATCATTGAAAAGAATATAACTCAAAATCAAATTGCAAGTCAAACTCAAGAAAATCTTGCACCAAGTATAGAAAGTAAAAATATAAATTCAGATTTAAATTTTAGCAATCAAGATTCGATTATTTCTATAGTTAAAAGTGATCATTTTGAAGCTCAAATTGATTCTTTGGGAAGAATTACTGCTTTTTATTTGAAAGATAAAAAATTTCAAGATAAAAATAATGAATTTATTAATCTTGTATCAAAGGAATTAGCGCCTTATCCACTAGAAATAAGATTTAGCGATAGTGCTCTTAATCAAGAAGCGTTTAAAGTAGCTTATACTGCTGATAAAAAAGAACTTTTTATAGATGAAAATGAAAGTAAATCTTTATATTTAACCCAAAAATTATCCAACATTGAAGTAACAAAAAAAATTACTTTTTATTCTAAGGGAAATTATGAAATTGAGGTAAAATTAAACAAAAATGCTAGTTATTTTATTTCTCCTGGATATCGTCCTAATATAGCAGTAGATAGCTATACAGTACATGGAGCTTTAGTGCTTGATGATAAAGAAACTTTGCATACTATTGAAGATGGAGATGTAAAACAAGATGAGAATTTTAAAAATGTTTTAATGACCTCTGCTTTTGATAGATATTATGCAACATTTTTTTATAATTTTGAGAAGCCTTTAAATATCACCATAACTAAAGATTCAAAAAATAATCCTTTGATATTTGCATATAGCGAAAACGAATTTCAAGCAGGTGCTTATATAGGTTCTAAAGAGCACAAAATTTTAAGATCTATTAATCCAAAGCTTGAAGCAGTAGTTGAGTATGGTTGGTTTACTTTTATTGCTAAGCCAATGTTTGAATTTTTAGATTTTTTACATAATTATATAGGCAATTGGGGTTGGGCTATTGTTGTTATGACTTTGATCGTACGTATTGTGCTTTTTCCTTTAACTTATAAGTCTATGATTTCTATGAATAAATTAAAAGATTTAGCTCCAAGAATGAAAGAAATTAGAGAACGTTATAAAGGCGATCCACAAAAAATGAATATCCATATGATGGAACTTTATAAAAAACACGGAGCCAATCCTATGAGTGGATGCTTGCCTATACTTTTACAAATTCCTATCTTTTTTGCAATTTATCGTGTTCTTTTAAATGCCATAGAATTAAAAGCGGCTCCTTGGGCATTTTGGATTCATGATTTATCTATAATGGATCCTTATTTTATTTTGCCTATTTTAATGGGTTTAACAATGTTTTTGCAACAATTAATTACACCTATGAGCATACAAGATCCTATGCAAGCTAAAATTATGAAATTTTTACCTTTAATTTTTACCTTTTTCTTTATAACTTTTCCAGCAGGACTTACTCTTTACTGGTTTGTTAATAATGTTTGTTCTTTAATTCAGCAATGGATCATTAATAAAATCTTTCAAAAGGAACACTCTAATAAAAAAGAGAGTATCAAATGATAATTGAAGAAAAAGATTTGCAAAGCGCCTTAACAAAGGCGTCTCAAACTTTAAATTGTTCTGTAATAAATCTTGAATATAAAATTTTACAATATCCTAAAAATGGTTTTTTAGGTTTTGGAAGAAAAAATGCTATTATAGAAGCTAATATTAAAAAAAAAATTAAAGATCATAAATCTCATAAAAAATCTCATTATGATAATAATTTTGAAAAATCATTGAAAAAAATTGATGAGTTTATAAAAACAGAACATTATAAAGAAAAATTAGACCAATATCAAATAGAACTAGAAAAGCCATCTTATACAATAAAAAATGAAAAAATTTTTGATGCTTTTTATAAAGAGGAAATAGATTTAGAAAATACAGATAGTATTTTAGAAGAAATTAAAATTCAGCTTACAAATCTTCTTAAAACTTTTGATTTTAAAATTGAACTTCTAGAACTTTGTATGTATGAAAAAGATTGTATTTTAATTAGACTTGATGGAGAAGATTCTGCTTTAATGATAGGAAAAGAAGCACATCGTTATAAAGCAATTTCTTATCTTTTGTATAGCTGGATTAATGATAAATATAAGCTTAATATTCGTCTTGAAATTGCACAATTTTTAGAAAATCAAAGCAAAGCTATGGATAATTATTTATGCGGGATTATTGAAAAAGTAAAACATTATGGAAGAGCACAAACTAAGCCATTGGATGGAGTTTTGATTAAAATTGCCTTAGAAAAACTTAGAGAACAATTTCCAGATAAGTATGTAGCCATTAAGCAAAATAATGATCAAAAATTTATAATTATTAGTGATTTTTTTAAAAAACATGAATGAAACAATAGTAGCTATTGCTACAGCACACGGTATAGGCTCTATTAGTATTGTTAGGATAAGTGGGACAAAAGCTTTAGAATTTGCTTTAATTCTAACAAATAAAAAAGAGCTTAAAGTGCGTTATGCTCATTTTTGCAAGCTTTACACAAAAAATCAAGAATTTATAGATGAGGCTATTGTTATTTATTTTAAAGCCCCATTTAGTTTTAGCGGAGAAGATGTAGTTGAATTTCAACTTCACGGCGGCTTTAGTGTAAGCGAGATTGTGCTTGAAGAACTTTTAAGTTTAGGAGCACGATTAGCAGAACCTGGAGAATTTAGCAAAAGAGCTTGTTTAAATAATAAAATGAGTATTATAAAAGCTCTAAGCATACAAGATTTAATTTTGTCAAAATCAGCTTTAGCTGCAAAAATTATAGCTAGAAATTTAAATGGAAATTTAGGAAATCTTTTAGAAAAAATAAGAACAGACTTGGTAAAAACTTTAGCTTATGTTGAGACATCTATTGATTATGCAGAAGAAGATTTGCCACAAGATTTGCTTTTGCAAATTGAAAAAATGTGCGAAGAAAATGCAAAGATTTTATATGAAATTTATGATCTTTCCCAAAGTAAAAAAGGTTTAATAGAAGGTTTTAAAATAGCTATTATAGGAAAACCAAATGTAGGTAAAAGTTCGCTTTTAAATGCATTTTTAGGTTATAAAAGGGCTATTGTTTCAAATATTAAAGGAACAACAAGAGACACTATAGAAGAAAGCTTTAAACTAGGAACCCATTTGCTTCGTATCATTGATACTGCCGGCATAAGAGAAAGTAATGATGAAATAGAATGTATTGGTATAGAATTAAGTAAAAAAAGCATACAAGAAGCAGATATTGTTTTAGCACTTTTTGATGCTTCTAAAGAGATAGAAGAAGAAGATTTAGAAATTTTAAATTTAGCAAAGCAAAGTGGTAAAAAAGTTTTTTATATTCTTAATAAAATTGATTTAGAACTTAAATTTAAAAATGACGAGATAAAAAATTTTATAAAATTAAGCACACAAGAAAATATAAATATTTTAAAACAAGAATTAAAAAAATATTTAGATAGTTTTGATACAGATGGGATAATGGTTAGTTCTTTAAGTTTAATTGAAGCTTGTAAAAAAGCAAGTGAAGCTATTAGTAGGGCTCAATTTCTTTTAAAAGAATCCAGTTTGGAACTTTTTGCTTTTGAAATTAATGAAGCTATAAATCAGCTTTCTAAATTTAGCAAAGATTTTGATAGAAATGAGATATTAGATGAAATGTTTAGTAATTTTTGTTTAGGAAAATGATTATTTAAGGAATGAAATGGATTTAAAAACTATAAAAGCTCATAAAATCAGTCAAGATGAATATAAAGAAATTTTAAAAATTTTAAATAGAGAACCTAATCTTTTAGAGCTTGGTATTATTAGTGCTATGTGGAGTGAGCATTGCTCTTATAAATCAAGTAAAAAATATTTACAGGGTTTTCCTACTCAAGCTTCTTATGTGATACAAGGCCCTGGAGAAAATGCAGGGGTTATTGATATAGGCGATAACTTAGCAGCTGTATTTAAAATAGAAAGCCATAATCATCCAAGTTTTATTGAGCCTTTTGCAGGTGCTGCTACTGGGGTCGGTGGTATAATAAGAGATGTTTTTACAATGGGTGCGCGAGTTGTGGCTTTAATGAATTCTTTAAAATTTGGCAATATACACAATAAAGAAATGGGCAAATATCAAAAATATCTTGTTAAAGGTGTTGTAAATGGTATTGCTCATTATGGAAATTGTATGGGAATTCCAACTATAGGTGGTGAATGTGCTTTTGATGAATGTTTTAACGGCAATATATTAGTCAATGCTTTTGCTTTAGGAATTTGCAAAAAAGAGGATATTTTTTATGCTAAAGCTGAAGGTATAGGCAATCTTATCATTTACGTTGGTTCGAAAACAGGTAGAGATGGTCTTGGTGGTGCTGTGATGGCTAGTGATAGTTTTAATGAGGAAAATAAAAGATTAAGACCTACTGTTCAAATTGGAGATCCTTTTTGTCAAAAGCTTTTAATGGAAGCTTGCTTAGAACTTTTTAAAAGTGATTGTATTATAGGAATTCAAGATATGGGAGCTGCTGGACTTACTTCTAGTTCTTTTGAAATGGCTGGAAGGAGCGGTAGTGGTATGAAGCTTTATCTTGATAAGGTTCCAACAAGAGAAAAAGATATGACCCCTTATGAATTGATGCTTAGTGAATCTCAAGAAAGAATGTTAATTTGTGCTAAAAAAGGGTATGAAAAAAAAGTTTTAGAGATTTTTAAAAAATGGAATTTAGATGCTGTTGTGATTGGAGAGGTAAATAATAGTGGCAAAATGGAGCTTTTTTGGCATAATAAATTAGTAGGAGAAATTCCTATTGCTCCTTTGAGTGAAAAAGCACCTATTTTAAATCGTCCTATAAATAAACCTAAGTATTTGGATGAAATTAAAGATTATGAGTTTAAGCTTAAGGAAAATGTACAAGATATTTTTATAAAAATGTTGCAAAATGAAAATATTAATGATAAGTCTTATATTTATGATCAGTTTGACTCAAGTGTACAAACTAATACTTTAAAAGCAGATGGAGCTTTAGGAGCAAGCACTATATGGGTAAAAGAAAATAATAGTGCTCTTAGTATAGCTATAGAATGTAATTCAAGATTAAACTATATTGATCCTAAAAAAGGTGCTATTTTAGCTGTAGCAAATGCAGGAAGAAAAGTGGCTTGCACCGGAGCTAAGCCTTTAGCTATTACAGATTGTTTAAATTATGGAAATCCTGAAAATGAAGAAGTAATGTGGCAGTTTGCAAAAGGATGTGAAGGCATTAAAGAAGCGTGCAAGACTTTAAATATTCCTGTTGTAAGTGGTAATGTTTCTTTATATAATCAAAGTAAAGATGTAAATATTTATCCAAGTCCCACTATAGTAAATGTAGGCTTATTAAAAGATGCAAATAAATTATTAAAAAGTGCTTTTATAAATTCTAATACAAGTGTTTATTTATTAGGTAGGACTTATAAAGAATTTGGAGGATCTTTAATTTCTAAAATACAAGATAAAGTAGTTAAAGGAAAATTAAAAGATTTTGATTTTGAATCTGAATTAAAACTTTGGAAATTTTTAGAAGAAGCTTGTAAACAAGAAGTATTAGAATGTGCAAATAGTGTTGGTATAGGTGGTATAGCAATAACTTTAGCAAAAATGTGTGCTGTTTCTTGTGTGGGTTTAAATTTAAAAACTTCTTTTCAAGATAAAGCTTTACTTTTTGAGGAAAGTCCAACTAGAGCAATAGTAGGCGTTAAAAATGAAAAAGATTTTTTAGAGCTTGCAACTTCAATGGAAATTCCATTTTTTAAACTAGGTCAAACTACTAAGGAAGAAAAATTTATTTTAGATGATATTTTTTTAGAGCTTAAAGATCTTAAAAAAATTTATTTTTCAAATTTTAGGGAAATGTTATTATGATTTTTATTCTTATTGTATTTGTTGTTTTGGTGTTTTATTGGTATTATAAAACTTGGGATAAACAAGGTTTATTAAATTCAACAACTCGCGGTGCCAAAAGTTTTATGCGAGGTTTTGCAAAAGGCGTAATGGAAGAAAGAATTGATGAATTTAGAAAAAAAATGAATTATTACGTTATAGCTTTACTTGCAAAAATTGCAAAAAGCGATGGCAGGGTAAGTCAAAGTGAAGCTGATATGATTTCTCAAATTTTAGATGCTAATGCCAAAAATGAAAGAGAGAGGGAATTTTTAAAAAGTTGTTTTAATGAACATAAAAATAATCTCAATGATGCTTATGAAGTGGCAAAAGACTTTTTAAAAGAAGTTCCTTTACCAAAAAATGAGCGTTTAAACGTATTAAGAGTTCTTGTTTTTATGGCTTTGATTGATGGAGAATTTCACAATAAAAAACAAGAAATTTTAAATCAGATTGCTAGAGCTTTTGGAATTTCTGATAGGGAACTTAAAGAATTTATTCAAGGAATTAATAATCTTAAAAGCCAAAGTAAAACTATGAGCATAGAAGAAGCTTATAATGTTTTAGAACTTAATTCTAGTGCCACTCTTAATGAAGTAAAAAAACAATATAGAAATTTAGCCAAAAAATATCACCCTGATATTTTAAATGCTAATAATGTTTCCAAAGAAGAATTAGAAAAAGGAGTGCAAAAATTTCAAAAAATCAACGAAGCTTATGAAAAAATTAAAAAATATTTAGAACAATGAAATAGATAATAATTTTTAAATAAATAAAAATAATTGATATTAAAAAACAGGAAATAATATGAAAAGAGCTCTAATAAGCGTAAGCGATAAAGAAGGTATAGTAGAATTTTCAAAAGAACTTGAAAATTTAGGTTTTGAAATCCTTTCTACAGGCGGAACTTTTAAACTTTTAAAAGAGCAGGGTGTTAAAGCTATTGAAGTAAGCGAATTTACTAATAGTCCAGAGCTTTTTGAAGGACGTCTTAAAACTTTACATCCAAAAATACACGGAGGAATTTTATATAAAAGAGATAATTTAAAACATCAAGAAGAAGCAAAAAAATATAGTATTAATAATATAGATTTAGTTTGTGTTAATTTATATCCTTTTAGGGAAACAACACTTAAAACAGATAATTTTGATGAGATTATTGAAAATATAGATATCGGCGGTCCTACTATGATAAGGAGTGCAGCTAAAAACTATAAAAATGTTTTAATTGTTTGCGATGTTAAAGATTATAAAAATATAATTGAAAGTATAAAAGAAAAAAAAGATGATGAAATAATGAGACGTAGTTTAATGATGAAAGCTTATGAGCATACTGCAAATTATGATTCTTATATAGCTAATTATATGAATGAGCGTTTTAATAAAGGTTTTGGAAATTATAAATTTATAATAGGAAAAAAAGTTTTTGATACAAAATATGGTGAAAATCCTCATCAAAAAGGTGCTTTATATGAGTTTGATCATTTTTTTAGTAAGAATTTTAAAGCTTTAAAAGGTGAGGCAAGTTTTAATAATTTAACAGATATTAATGCAGCTTTAAATTTAGCAAGTAGTTTTGATAAGGCTCCAGCAGTTGCTATTGTTAAACACGCTAATCCTTGCGGTTTTGCTATAAAGGAAAATCTTCTTCAAAGTTATATTCACGCTTTAAAATGTGATAGTATAAGTGCTTATGGAGGAGTAGTGGCTATAAATGGAACACTAGATCTTGCTTTAGCTCAAAAAATTAATGAAATTTATATAGAAGTTATTATTGCTGCTAATGTGGATAAAGAAGCTTTAGCTGTTTTTGATGATAAAAAGCGTATTAAAATTTTCACACAAGAAAGCCCTTTTTTAATACGTAGTTTTGATAAATATGATTTTAAACATATAAATGGGGGTTTTGTTTATCAAAATAGTGATGAAGTGGATATAAATGAACTTAAAAATGCTAAATGTATGAGTACAAGAAAAGCTAATAAAGACGAGTTGAAAGATTTAGAGATTGCTATAAAAATCGCTGCTTTGACAAAATCAAATAATGTAGTTTATGTAAAAAATGGTGCTATGGTAGCTATTGGTATGGGAATGACAAGTAGAATTGATGCAAGTAAAGCTGCTATTGCTAAAGCTAAAGAAATGAAACTTGATTTAAAAGATTGTGTTTTAGCTAGCGAAGCTTTTTTTCCATTTAGAGATAGTATAGATGAAGCTCATAAAATAGGGGTTAAAGCTATAGTTGAGCCAGGTGGAAGCATAAGAGATGATGAGGTTATAAAAGCAGCTAATGAATATGGTATGGCACTTTATTTTACAGGGGTAAGACATTTTTTACATTAATATTTTATTAATTTTAAATTAATAAAATATTACAATTTTGAATAATATTTTATTTCAGGAAGTGCTTAATGCTTAAAAGTATGGGTTTTAAAGTTTCAATCTCTATGTTTTTTGTTTTATTAATTAGCTTTATTATTGTGCAAGTAATTATAAATTTGGATTTTAAGAATACAGCAAATAAAATGAGTCAAGCTAATTTAAATAGTATTAGCATTTCTGTTTTTCAGACTATGAGGATGGCGATGAATTTAGGAGATCCTGAACAAATTCAAGATGCCATTAAAGAGGCAAAAAAAATTGAAGGAATTAATAATATAAAAATTTATCCTTCTAAAGAAACTATAGAGCTTTTTGATATGAAAAATCCTCTTATTTCAAATGAAAAAATCATCTTAGATCAGTTTATAAACCCTCAATCAAAATCCTTAAAAGAAGAAATTAATAATATCAATCATTTAAGATTAATACGCCCTTTAATAGCCGATCAAACCTGTATTACCTGTCATGCAAATGTTAAAGAAGGTAGTGTTATAGGTGTTATGGATGTTTATCATTCTTTAGAAAGCATTGAAAAAGATATTAATAAAACTAGTCGTTCTTATATTATTATATTTGGCTTGGCTTTAATTTTTACACTTATTGTTGCGCTTATAACTTTTAAAATAGTTGTTGGTAATCCTATATTAGAACTTTTAAAACATGCTAAAGAACTTGCTCAAGGAAGTGGTAATTTAAAAACTAGAATAAAAGTCAAAGGACAAGATGAGATAGCAAAGGCTTGTGATTATATCAATCAGTTTATAGAAAAAACACATAAAACAGTAAGTGGTGTAAATTTAAGTTCTAAAAGTGTGGAACAACAAAGCAAGCTTTTAAATTCAAATGCCATTTCTTTAAATGATAATTCTAAATTAAGTCATCAAAAAATTGACTCTAGTTTTCAACTAGGGGCAAATATCGGTTCTGATTTAACAGAGTTAGCCAACTTATCAGGTGATGCAAATGCCGCAAATGACAAATCTTATAAACTTTTAGAACAGATGTTAAAATCTTTATTTGAAGTGGCACAAAAAGTTACTGATGTAGCAGAAAATGAAAATAATTTAGCCAAAAAAGTTGAAAATATGGTTTTGCAAGCAAAAAATATACAAAAAACCACTCAAATGATGGATGAAATTGCAGATAAAACAAATCTTTTATCTTTAAATGCAGGAATTGAATCTGCAAGAGCAGGAGCTTTTGGAAGAGGATTTTCTGTTATAGCTGAAGATATTAGAACTCTTGCTAATCATAGTGAAGAATTTTTAACTAATGTTGCAGTTATTACAAAAGAGCTTTTGGATAGTATAGAAGAAATAGCTAGCGAATTAAGAAAAAATTCTCAAAGCATACATTCTTTACATGAAAATACAAATTTACTTGTAAATGATGCCAATGAAGTAAAAATTTGCAATCAAGATTCTAAAAATCTTGCAATCTTATGTGCAAATAAAATAAAAACTTGTCAAGAAAGTATACAAGATTTATTAATGAGAATGCAAGAAAATGTTGAAGCGAGTGAAAAAAATGAAGAAATTTCTAAAATTTTACTTCAGGTTGTAGACGAATTAAAATTAGTATGTCATAATCTCGAAAGTGAATTAAAACAATTTCAAATTTAAAGGATAATTCAATGAAAAAAATTTTTCAAATAGCTTCTTTAGCTACAATTTTATTTGCAGGATGTGCATCAAATAATATAGCAACAAAGGAAAATAATATGTCTTTTGATATTTTGCCTCAAAATGCAATTT
>NZ_JAENKR010000043.1:0-11368 GCF_016598965.1 Campylobacter sp. TTU-622 | reverse complement strand
GCTACTTATAGTCCCACTATTAGTAAAAGTAGTAATCTCAGTATTACCAAGATAAATAGCCTCACCATTGTTTGAACTTATAGTACCTTTATTAGAGAAATTATTAATTGTAGATTTAGAACTTTCACTTCCCCAAACTACTACTCCAAATTTAGAAGAACCATTTCCAATAATACCTTCATTGATAAAGGTTTCTATGGTAGCACCACCACTTCTATTTACACCTACTTGAACACCAGAAGTATTACTTCCACCTATAAGAGTCCCTTCATTTTTAAAAGTAGAAGTTGAAGAACCTTTTTGAAAAAGAACAGCTTGACTATTTTGATTAGAAATTGTAATGGTTCCGCCACTTCCTATAGTAAGAGTATTATTGCTTCCAGTTATGGTTTGCGTTTCAGTTTTTGAATCACTTATCGTAGTGTTAGTATTTTGATAAGTAGTTGTTGATTTAGTTTTGCTATCATCATAAGCTTCTACATTAGCTGTAGCATAAGAATAAGAACTTAAAAAAGAGATTGTAACTAAAGAAAGAACTAGTTTTTTTGAAGAACGAGAATGGTTTTTTTCAATCCCCCCCCCCCCGAAATCTCTTTTAAACTATGTTTTTGATCCATTGTTTAAAACTCCTTTGATTGTTTATTTTAAAAAAGAAAATAAAAAAGTAATAAAATATAAATAATAAACTTTTTTGGAATAATAAAATATTTTTAATTAAAAGTTTATTAATAATAATTTTTAATTGATTATTTTTAGTGATAACTTTTTATATTGTTGTATAAGTATTTTAAACATCATTTGATAATCTTTTTTATAATTTTAGAAATTATAAAAATAAAATTAAATAATTTTTGAAATAAAAAATTAAGGGATTTAAAAAGTATATAAAACTTAAATTTTCAAATTTATATTTACTAAAAAATATAAAATTTAAAGATTAAATTAATTTTTAGTATTAAAAAGTTGTTTTAAGTATTCTTGTTTTAAAGAGTTATTTACTTCTGCTTTTATCTCTTTTTGTTCTTTTATCGCTAAATCTTTATCAGAAAAATATAAATAATCAATTCCAAAAATTACAGCAAAAAATATAAGCAAAGGGATTAAAAAAATCATTTTAAGATAGTCTCCTAAAAATACTTCCATAATACTCTATATTTTCTGCTTTTTCATTTTTTTCTATAGTTTCTATGGCGCCACTATTAATAGCTTTTTGTATATCATCATCTAAATCTTGATAAGAAAAAACCATACTGATGCTAATTATATTGGAAAGTTTTTCAAGCTTTTTATAAGAATTTAACTCGTCTTCTAAATTTTCACTTTCTATAACTACTATAATTTTACCATTTTCACTCATTTCAACTGAACAATTTGGAACTTGATTGATATCTTGTATCAATTTTTCTTGATTTTCTTCTTTTGTTAAAATCAAAACACTAGAAAGATTCATTTTAAACTCCTAAATAAAAGTATATTTGAAAATCCAGAAAGAATAAAATTTTTATTATCTATAAAAATTATATTTTCAACGCTTAAATTTTCATTATCAAAAAAAGTTAGTTGTTTTAAAGTATCTGTGCTAAAGATCTTTGTTTTATTGTCATTGTTATCACTAAAAACAGCAATTTTACCATCAGGACTTAAAGAACAAGCATAAATTAAAAAATTTTGTTGTAAAAAATTTTCTTTATTGTTTTTTATAATGCCTATACGTCTATCAGTAGAACAACTTAAGATAATATTTTTTTTAAAATCTATTTGATAGATATTGTCTTTGTGAATTTGTTTATATTTATGCAATACTTTCCATTCTTTTAAATCAAAAAGTTTTATTTCTCCACTTTCAAAACCTAATGCCAAAATAGTCTTATCTTCATTAAGTTGCAAATTTCCTAAAGCTGATTGTGAAAATTTAAATTTTTTTAATAAGGTTAAATTTTTTATATCAAAAAGATAAATTTCAGAGCTTATTGAAGCTATAAGAATGGTATATTTGTTAATAAAAAAAACTTTTCTTATATCATTTAATTGAATTTTTTGTTTTGTGAGTTGTTTGTCTTTATAAACAAATAAATCTTTTTTCCCATAACTTCCTTCGCTTAAAATCAATAAACTGTCTTCTAAAGAATCTATATCATAAATTTGAGAAAAACTTTCATCATAATAAGTTTTGATCTTAGGTAGAATAAAAAGCTTTTTTAATTTATCGTTTTTTAAACCAAAAGAGAAAACTTCGCCTTTGTCGGTTCCAATATATAAAAAATCTCCATTTTTTTTCAAAGAACTTATATTTGAATTTAGTTTTATCTCATAAGAAAAAGAATAAAGTATAAAAAAAGTAAGGATAAAAAATATCCTTACCATATTTTATTTAACTCCTTCATTGATTACATCAATTAGGTTTGATTTTTTAAGTAGATCTTTGTTTGTAAAGTCTGCTTTAAAAGTATTTCCCACTATAGGTTTAGCATCACTTTGTGGCACGTGGCATTGAGTACAATTAAATCTTGTATCGCTGATAACATCGCCTGTATTTTTATCGTGTCTAAAGTCATAATAATGAGTTGGAGGGATCGGAGTAGCACCAACATCTGCTGCTATAGCTTTATCATGGCAACTTAAACACGAATTATTATCTTTTGTAATAGGCAATAAATCTTCTACAGAATGCGGGATCAATGGAGGTGCATTCTCATAAGATCTATCATAAACGCTAGCTTCTCCTGGTTGAGCTGCACTATAGTTAATATCTGCTAAAACAACTTTATTTTCATTTTCTAAACTTGCTTTTCTAAGCCCAATTTGCTCTGAACTTATACCGCTATTGATTCCGCAGGCAACCAAAAATAAAGCTGCAGCAGTTGAAACTAAAAATATTTTCTTTTTCATTATTTTTTCCTTAAATCGAATATATTAAAATTTAAAGCATTATCATCGCAAACTTCTATACATCTTGCACATCGTATACACTCTCCTGAAGTTACACTAGAACTTTCTTTTGCTATCATCCATAAAACTTGTTTTTCTGGACATATATTGATGCAACGATAGCATTTAGTGCAATTATCTACATTATGCTTTATTTTTAAAATCGCAAAACGAGAAATTACAGCATAAAAAGCTCCCAAAGGACAAATATGAGAGCAAATAGCTCTAGGACTTAAGAAAGTGTCTATGCAAAAAATGATAAAAGCAACAAAAATCCAAGAAGTTCCACCAAAAATAATTCCTCTATGTATAATGCCTATATAAGAAAAATTTTCAAATACAGGTAAAGAGAATATAAAAGATAAAATCAATACTAAAACTAAAATAAAATAACGCAAATTTTTATTTAAAATTAAAAATTTACTTGTTTTAAAATTTAATTTTTGACGCATAAAAGCGGAAAAATCTGTAATTAAATTTATAGGGCAAACCCAAGAACAAAACGCTCTACCTAAAAATACTCCATAAAGTATAAAAACCACTAAAGCACCTAAAAGCATAGTTATATCTATACTTAAACTCGCTAAGAAAATTTGTAAAATAGCAAAAGGATCGCTTAAAGGAATAGTTGAAAAAAGAACAGAAGAACTTAAATTTCCATTTAATATAAAATGAGTACTAGTAAAACTAAAAAGAACTAAAATTGCAATCTGAGTAAAACGTCTTAATATTAGATATTTCATAACATTTCCTCATTATTAAGATAATCTTGTGCTTTGTTTTGATCTAATTTTTTTTCCTCATTGCTTTCATTTAAACGTTTTTCATCTTCTTTATCCCAACCTTTAACATAATGAGATCCTGCTTTACCTAAAACAAATTTTCTTGGCAAAACTCTAATGGCTGGTTCTTGTGTAATGCAAGCAAGCTCACAAAGTCCGCAACCTACACAAACTTCATGATCTACGATAGGTAATAAAAAAGCATGTTTTGCTGTGCGTTCATTTCTCTTAAATTCAAGCTTTAAAGCCTTGTCAATCAAAGGACAAGCTCTATAACACGCATCACATTGAATCCCCCAATGTGCTACACATGAAGCACTATCGATAATAGCTATGCCCATTTTAAGTTCATAAACCCCATCTTTTTTTTCAAGATACTTTTTATCTAAAGCATCTGTAGGGCATTCTCTAATGCAAGGTATATCTTCGCATAAATAACAAGGAATTTTTCTTGCTTCAAAAAAAGGTGTTCCATTTTGGGGTGCATCAAGTAAAGAAGCAAGTTTTAAGGTATCATAAGGACAAGCATTGACACAAAGTCCGCAACGAATACACTTTGATAAAAATACTTCTTCATCATCTGCACCTGGAGGCCTAAGATAATATCTATCTTTGGCATTTAAAGCTAAAGTAGCCAAAAAACCACCTCCGGCACAAAGGCACAAATTTTTAAAGCTTTTTATGAAAAATTCTCTTCTTTGCATTAAATTTAAGCCTTAGTAATTTTAACCGCACATTTTTTATAATCGGTTTGTTTTGATAATGGACAAGTAGCGTCTAGAGTTACTTTGTTGATATAAACATTCTCATCAAACCAAGGCACATAAACAAGTCCAACAGGTGGTTTATTTCTACCTCTCATATCTATACGTGCTTTTACTTTACCACGACGTGATTCTATCCAAACTAAATCACCTTGATTTAAAGATAAATTTTTTGCATCTATTTCATTGATATAGCAAAGTGCTTCAGGAACAGCTCTATAAAGCTCAGGAACACGCATAGTCATAGTTCCGCTATGCCAATGCTCAAGCACCCTACCCGTTGCAAGCCAGAATGGATACTCTTTGCTTGGTCTTTCAGGAGCTTTCATAAATGGTCTAAAGAAAATTTTTGCTTTATTTTTAATGCTATATTTTTTATCATCTTTTGGAGCGATTAAATCACCCTTAGCAAGCATTTTGTCAAATTCTCCATAGAAAGCAAAATCAGAATTTGGAGCAGCTTTTTTTGCATAATAATCAAATTTAGTATTAAAACGCCATTGTGTTTCTTTTCCATTAACAACTGGCCATCTTAATCCTCTTACTTTATGATAAGTGTCAAATTCTGCCAAATCGTGACCATGACCTAAACCAAATTTGCGGTATTCTTCCCAAAGATATTTTTGAACGAAAAATCCATAACCTTTAAATTCTTTACCATCGCTTCCTATGATATTTCTTTCATCACCTTTTGCATCAGTATTGTCAAATCCTTTGGCTACTTCATCTTCTGTGCTAAAACCTTTAGCTTCAGCATTTGCAAAAAGAACATCATATAAAGTATCTTCTTCGTTATATCCCATATTTTTAGCATCTTCTAAAACACTTGGCAAGGTTAATTTATCATCTACTTTTTGCTCTTTCCATACTTCTTTGAGTTTAAATCTTTTTGCAAATTCCATAATTTGCCAAGTATCACTCATAGCTTCACCTACAGGTAAAACTTGTTGGCGCCAATGCTGTGTTCTTCTTTCGGCATTACCGTAAGCGCCCCATTTTTCATATATCATAGCACTTGGTAAAATTAGATCAGCTACTTTTGCTGAAATTCCAGGATAACAATCACTTACTACAATAAAATTATCCATATTTCTTGCTGCATCGATCCAGTGATTTGCATTGGCAGTATTTTGCCAAGGATTATTTACTTGAACCCAAATGAATTTTATTTTTCCATCTTCTAAATTTCTCATTATATCAACAAAAGGAGAACCTGGTTTTGGATTGATAGTTTTTGCAGGAACTTTCCAAATTTTTTCTGAAATTTCTCTATGTTTTGGATTTGCAACAACCATATCTGCTGGCAAACGATGTGCAAAAGTTCCAACTTCTCTAGCTGTTCCACAAGCACTTGGTTGTCCTGTTAAAGAAAATGCTCCGCTTCCAGGTTTTGATTGTTTGCCTAGTAATAAATGCACCATATAAGCTTGCTCATTTACCCAAGATCCACGCGTATGCTGATTAAAGCCCATAGTCCAAAAACTTACTACTTTGCGATTTTTTTCAATATATAAATTTGCTAGTTGTTGAAGTTTTTTCTTGAAATCTTCTAAAGATTCATTATCATCACCTTTTGAAACTTCTGCAACATAATCAAGTGTATAAGGGCTTAAAGCTTTTTTAAATTCTTCAAAGCTAATTTCCCAATTGTCACTAGCTTGAGCTCTATGTTTCATATAGAATTTATCACCTTTTTTAACACCAAGATAAGCAAGTGAAGTTGCTTCTTCATCATCTAAAGTGATCACATTTTCTTTTTCAACTATATCTTTTTCTGATTCTTTAAATTTTGGATGATTTAGATCATTTCTCATACCATAACCAATATCAGTATATCCTGTAGCAAAAACACAATGTTTATCAATAAATTTCTTATCTATTGCTTCTGGATGATTATATACAATTTCTCTAGCAATAAAATTCCAAATTGCTAAATCTGTATTTGGTTTAAAAATAATTTCAATATCTGCTATATTTGAAGTTCTATTAGAATAAGTGCTTAAATTTACTATTTTTACTTTATCAAGATTACTTAATTTTCTATCACTTACTCTTGACCAAAGAATAGGATGCATTTCAGCCATATTTGCACCCCAAGTTATAATAGTATCTGTTAATTCTATATCATCATAACAACCTGCAGGTTCATCTATACCGAAAGTTTGCATAAATCCAATTACCGCAGACGCCATACAATGTCTTGCATTTGGATCGATATTGTTTGTTCTAAAACCAGCTTTTGCAAGTTTTAATGCAGCATATCCTTCTTGAATAGTATATTGACCACTTCCAAATATACCTATACCACTAACACCTAATTCGTTGTAAGTTTTTTTAAATTGCTTTTCCATTTCATCAAAGGCTCTTTGCCAAGAAACTTGTTTAAATTTACCTTTTTTATCAAATTCGCCTTTTTCATTAACACGTAATAAAGGAGTAACTAATCTATCCTCTCCATACATAATTTTTGCATTAAAATAACCCTTGATACAATTAAGCCCTCTATTAACTGGAGCTGCTGGATCTCCTTTTGTAGCCACTATTTTGCCATCTTTTCTAGCAATCATAATTCCACAGCCTGTTCCACAAAATCTACAAACTGCTTTATCCCATTTCCAATTTTCTTCATTAGAAGCAAAACTAGGAACACTAAGCCCTGCAACACTTGCAGCACTTGCAATAGCGGTGTTCTTAATGAAATCCCTTCTATTCATTATTTCCTCCAAAAAATTTAAAGATAAAAGTTTTATTATAGTTTATGCTTAATAAAAAAAATATTAATTTAGTAGCTAAAAGAAATAATTTCAAAATATCTATTTAGGATATTTTGAGTCCTAAATAATTGATTTAAATAATAATATTTAATAAGCAAGAAAATTTCCAAATAATACAAATAACTATTTGGAAATTTTTAAAATATTAACGTTTGAGTTGATTAACAATGCTTAACATATCATCGCTTGTTGTAATAGCCTTTGAACCTGCCTCATAAGCTCTTTGACCTGTGATAAGATCTGTCATTTCTTCAACAAGTTGAACATTGCTAAGTTCAACAAAACCATGTTTAATTTGTCCTAAGCCATCTTGACCAGCAATTCCAGCAACTGGAGCTCCACTTGCACCCGTTTCTAAGTAAAGATTATCACCTATTGAATGAAGTCCTGCAGGATTGATAAATTGCACAAGCTCTACTTGTCCAATTTGGGTTTCTTGTTGCTCTCCTGGAAGCATAACAGAAACTGTTCCATCTGTAGCAACATTGATCGCAATAGCTCCTTCTGGAATAGTCATTTCAGGTAAAAGTCTATATCCATCTGAATTTACTATATTTCCTTCATTGTCTTTAGTAAATTGTCCATTTCTAGTATAACCTATAGTTCCATCAGGAAGTTGCACTTGAAAAAATCCATTTCCCGCAATAGCCATATCTAAACCATCTGTACTAGTGGCTTTAAAACTTCCTTCTGTAAAAATTTTAGTAATTGCAGTTGGACGCACACCAACACCCACTTCTATACCAGAAGGAGAAAGAGTAGTAGCAGAAGTTGAAGTTCCTGCATACTTCATAGTTTGATACATAAGATCAGCAAATTCAGCTCTTGATTTTTTAAATCCAACTGTATTAACATTTGCAATATTATTTGAAGTAACATCAATTTGTGTTTGCTGTGCTATCATACCTGTAGCAGCAGTGTGAAGTGATCTCATCATAGTTTTATCCTTTTATTTATTTAACGCTTGCAAGTTTATTGATAGCATCTTGGTTTAAATCATCCATATGCGCTGTCATAACTTTTTGATACATTTCAACCATTCTATTGGCCTCTATAAGACTTACCATTTCGGTTACAGGATTTACATTTGATCCTTGAGAAAAACCTTGTCTTATCGCATTTGAATTATCTAAATCTCTAATTCTTGTTAAATCATCGATTTTATATACATTATCGCCATCTTTTTGTAAAGCTCTTATATCATCTACTTGAGCAATAAACAATCTTGAGTTTTGATTCCCATCAACAGAAATATTTCCATTTTTATCAACATTGATATAATTTGCATTTTCATTTACTTTAATCCACGCATTTTGGGGATTGTTAAAATAATTAGAATTTAAAACTTTATAACCTTGTTTATTTACCAAATAACCCTCATCATCAAGCTGAAAATTTCCATCTTTTGTGAGTCTTACTTCGCCATTATTTGTTTGCACTAAATAAAAAGCATCTTCTCTAGTTATTGCAAGATCTAAAGGATTATTAGTAGTTTTTAAAGAACCCATTGTAAAATCTGTATATTCTTGATCAATTTGAGGAACTCTATCGATCGTAGTATTAGCAAATCTTGAAGCATCTCTTGTATGATTTTGTATAGGCAACTCATCTTGAGTTTCTTTAAAAATCCTTTTAAAATCTGCAATAACAACATCATCTCTTTTATAACCACTTGTATTAATATTAGCAAGATTGTTTGTAATCACATCTAATCTATTAAACTGTGTTACCATACCACCGGTTGCTTGATAATATCCATTTTGCATATTTTCACCTATATTTTTAATTTTCAAAAAATGTTTAAGCAAAGAGTGTTCCAAAAAATTTTTCAAAATTTAAATGATATTAATACAATATAAATTTTTAAGAAATTTTTAGCTAAAATATTAAATTCAATGTAAAAACTGAAATAAGGAAATTAATGAGCGCAAAAACCCAAGAAGCAGAATTAGAAGAGCTATTTAAAGAAAATGAAAAAGATTATATTACTTATGAAAAATTAGTTAAATATCTTTCAAAACAACCTAACGCATCTATAGCCAAAAAAATACAAACTTTGATCAAAAAATATAAAGTTCAACTTTTTTCAGCGGCTGAAATTGCTCAGATTAAAAATATAGAAGATGCTAAAAGATTGCAAGAAGAAAAACAAAAGCTTCAAGATACAAGCTTGGAAAGCGAATTTGATTTAGCAAATGAAAATGATTTATTGGAATGGAGTAGATCAGATTCTCCTGTGCGTATGTACTTAAGGGAAATGGGGCAAATTGCTCTGCTTAGTAAAGATGAAGAAGTAGAAATCTCTAAAAAAATAGAACTAGGCGAAGATATTATAATTGATGCTTTTTGTTCTGTTCCTTATTTGATTGATTTTATCTTAGATTATAAAGAACCTCTTATCAATAGAGAAAGAAGAGTAAAAGAACTTTTTAAAAGTTTTGATGATGATGATAAAAATGATGATAAAAATGATGAGCTTGAAGAAGATGAAGAATTAGAAAATGAAAATGATGACAAAAATAAAAAAAATAAGAAAAAAGAAGATGAAAGAACTTTAAAAGTTATAGAAAAATTTAAAGCTTTAGAAAAAGCAAAAAAAGATTGGCTAAAAGTAAGTAAAACAGACAAGGAAAGCAATAATGATGAATTACTTGATAAATTAAGCATTGCTTTTAAAAAGAATATTCTCAAAGAAAAACTTATGGATTTAGGCCCTACTTCAAAACTTATTTCAGAGATTGTAAAGTCAATGGAAACAGCTCTTAAGAGTGATGAAGAATTTGATAAGGAGCTTAAACGCTTAGAATATCGCTTACCAATGTTTTCAGAAGAACTTAAGACACGTCATGCAAATATTTTAAAAGATATTACAAAATTAAGCAAAGAAGAAATTGCTGAAAAATCACTAGAAACTACCATGGTTAGCACATATATGGAAATAAAAAAACTCTTTCAAACTAAAGAGGCTAGTAAAAAAGGATTTGATCTTGAAAAAAATCATCTTAAAGAAATTTTAGAACAAATTAAACGTGGAAAGAAAATTTCAGACGAGGCTAAAGCAAGAATGGCTAAATCAAATTTACGTTTAGTGGTAAGTATCGCAAAACGCTATACAAATCGAGGATTGCCTTTCCTAGATCTTATACAAGAAGGTAATATAGGTCTTATGAAAGCTGTAGATAAATTTGAATATAAAAGAGGTTATAAATTCTCAACCTATGCTACTTGGTGGATAAGACAAGCTATATCAAGAGCAATTGCCGATCAAGCAAGAACAATTAGAATTCCTATACATATGATAGAAACTATTAATCAAATCAATAAAATCATACGCGAACACTTACAAAAAAATGGCAAAGAACCTGATGTAAGCATCATAGCTAAAGAAGTGGGTTTAAGTGTAGATAAAGTTAAACAAGTAATTAAAATCACAAAAGAACCTATATCATTAGAAGCTCCTATAGGCAATGAAGATGATGGAAAATTTGGAGATTTTGTAGAAGATAGAAATTCACTCTCTCCTATGGATCATATTTTAAAAGATGATTTAAAAGAACAAATTGATGAAGTTTTAGATCAGCTCAATGATAGAGAAAAAGCTGTCATTCGTATGCGTTTTGGCTTAATGGATGATGAGAGCGATAGAACTTTAGAAGAAATTGGTAAAGAACTTAATGTAACTAGGGAAAGAGTGCGTCAAATAGAAAGTTCAGCTATTAAAAAATTAAAACACCCTAAAGTTGGAAGAAAACTTAAAAATTATATAGAAGGATGGAAATAATTTTTTCATCCTTTTGTGCTTTAAATTATTTTTATATATTTTTATTATATTAATTTCATATTTTAATCTAGTCTTTTAAATATCCAATTATTTTTAATTTAAAATATCTAAAGTTTGTTACTTCAAAAATTTTATTTTTATTTAATTTTTTAATCTTCCCCATCTAATTCTTTACACATCTTTTAAATTCTTGATAATACTTCCAAGACTCAATTATATCAGGGCGTTGTTGTTTAATATGGATTAATTCTTTATCTAATATAACTTTTAATTTTTGTCTTAAATTAACGTTTTCTTTAAAATAATTTAAAATATCATTTGCATTACACAACTTAAGTT
>NZ_JAENKR010000042.1:0-11515 GCF_016598965.1 Campylobacter sp. TTU-622 | reverse complement strand
GACTTAAAAAAACCTTGATCAAAATTGATATTTTCAATTTTATAAAACTCTGTATTTTGAGTAATAAGATTAAAAATTTTTTGATTTATTTTACCTACATAAAAAATATGCGTAAAGTATGCTATGATAAGTATTATAAAAATGCTAATAATTTTTTTCATTTCTTTTCCTAATTATTTTTTTTGCTTTTTCCCAAAGTCTTATACCTAGTTTTTTTGCTTTTTTAGAATTTAAATCATTGAATTTTTCGTTATTTTTTTCAAGTTCTAAAATTTCTTGTTTAAATTCATAGAATTTTCTTTGGGCGAATTTATTAAAATCATTAATTTTTGGATTTTTTTTAAGTTCATTAAGATTAAAAATAAGTTGCTCTCTGCTTTCTGAAGCAAAACGTTTAAGTTTTGCAAATAAATTATCTAGCTCATTTTCTAATAAATTTTCAACAATTTTTTTAGAAGGATTATTTTGTTTTTTACTCTCTATTTTTAAAAGTTCAATAAAATCATCTTCTATATGTATCAATTCTTTACTTTTTATATAAATCTCTTCTTGAAAATTTTTATAGGCAAAAGAATTTTTAAATTTTTCTATACTTAAAGTAATACCTTCTTGAGTTCCTTTGATGCTTCCTAAGCATAAGTCTTTAGCATAAACTATTGATTCATTTGCTATTTCAAAGGCAGTATTTAGCACTATACTTGAAATTTTAAGCATTCTTTCCTTTTCAAAATTTGTTTCACAAATAGCATTATATACAAGATTTTTAGCAATTTCACTACTTGTTAATTCAACATCTTCTCCTTTTTCAAGTGTTGTTAAAAAAGCACTTTCGGCAGTTTCTTTTAAAATACCTAGCATTTCAATATCAAATAAAATTGCATCGTTGATATTACTTAGTAGCTTATCTTTATAAGATGAGTGCAGTAAAGTTTTTTCAAATTCTAAAACATTATTAATAATTTGATTTTTTAATATATTTTTTTGATTTTCAGCTTTTCTCTTAAAAATAGCCATTTTATCGATATAGCTATAAAGAGTATTTTCTTCTTCATAAATACTTGCTTTAATGAGAGTTCTTATGAGCAAGGTTGCATTTTCATCGTTTAATAAATCAATTTTTTTAAGTGAATTTAAAAATTCGATCAAAAGTTGATTAAGAATTTCCTGAGAATTATTTTTATTTTTTTCTACTTGTTCTTTGACTAGATTAAAGACTAATTTTTCGATTAAATTTTTAACATTTTCTTTAGGGGAATTTAAAAGTGAATTTTCAAAAATAATTATAGTATTTTTCATAATCAAATTTTCTTTCTATAAAACAAATTGAGCTTTATTTTTTAATTTTTCAAAAATATTTAGACGATCTTTTTTGCTATCTACATAAACAGAAAGCAAATAACTTTGATATTTTCCATTTTTACTTGAGTTTGTGTGTTTAAATTTAAAATCTCTTTGCTTTAAAATATCCGTAAAAATTTCTTCTGCTTTTGTTTCTGCATAAAAAATAACCTTATAATCCCAATAAGTAGGATAATTTATGATAGGTTCTTGATTAAGATCTATTATATTCTCCACTTTTACCCCCTTGTTTATGTTCTAAAATAATATTATCAATACGCATAGTTTTATCAATAGCCTTAACCATATCATAAATAGTAAGCAAACCTATACTTACTGCTGTAAGTGCTTCCATTTCAACTCCTGTTTTTCCTTCACATTTAATGCTTACTAATAATTTAAAAGAGTATTCTTTTTCATTTTCTATTATATTTGTTTGAATTTGACTAAGCATTAAAGGATGACACATTGGTATAAGTTCGCTTGTTTTTTTAGCACCCATAATTGCTGCTATAACGGCAGTTTGTAAAACAGGCCCTTTTTTAGCTGTATTTTGTTTTATAGCATTAAAAGCTTCTTTACTCATAAAAATAATTCCACTTGCTGTAGCAATTCTTTGTGTGATATCTTTTGCACTTACATCAACCATTTGAGGTTGATTGTTTTGATCTAGATGGGTGATTTTCATAATATACCTTAATAAAAATATTAAATTATAACAAAATGATTAAAAATTTAAGCTAAAATAAGTTTTATATAATTATTTATAAGGAGGAAAATATGACTTACGATGATGAAGAATATGTAGATTATGATGAATTAGAAGAAGAGCAAGAATATAAAGATTATCCAAAAAACTATAATTATGATGAAGATGATTATGAGTATAGTGATGAGGATAAAGATGACTTTTATGAAATAGATTAATAATATCCAACGCACATACTATCAGTAATTTTAATGCGTTTTTCAAAAGGGGCTGGACTAAAGAAATGGCATTTTTCTATATAGATAAATTGATGATAATCCAGTCCCAAAAAATCATAAAATGCTTTTAAATTTACAAATTTAACTCCATAAATCTCTTTAATATCTAAAATTTTATAAATAGAAGAATTATTTTTTTTAACTAAATGAGAAGGAGCTAAAGTTGTAAAAGAACAAAAAGAGCTTGCAAGAACAAATCCATTTAAATTACTGCATTGTTTTATAATATGTTTATATTTTTTTAAAATGCAATTTTTATGCAAAAAAATCGTTCTTGTTCCTTGATATTTAGCAATGCTAATATTTTTCCAAAATTTATAAGCATTTTTTGAGATATTTGCAAGTTTATGAAATTCGGCATTTAAGATATAATCATCTAAAAATTCATTTGGTGGCAAGATGATAGTTTTCATCATCTTTTAATTTTTATTTAAATTTTCTTTTGCTTTAGGAGGTAATTTTGATAAAAAATTATGTATATCAAAAGAAATTCCTTGCAAATTCGCTTCTTCAAGAAGTGCTATAGCAGTTTTGACATTAAAAGAAGAGCCACCATTATATGGGGTAAAAAGATGATCAATAACCGATAAAGCATAAGATGATTTTTTAATTTTTTCAGAAGCAGAATGTGGAGTATGTATAAAGCAAATAGTTTCAACTAAACTTTCATCAAAATTCCAACGATGCAGTAAAAAACCTAAAAATGATATATGATCAACTCCTAAATATTTATTTTCAGCCTCTTTTACATCATCAAATCCTGTTTTTTTAAGATATTCTAAAAATTCTTTATCCTTGTTATTTTGCATTAAAAAATTAGCAAATACAATCATACCTAGTCTTAAAAGCAAGGCGCACGGAGCAAGTAGATAAGAAAGTTGTTTATCTTCTTCATTAAGCCAATTTGAAATAAAAAGTATTTCTTCTCTACAAGTATTTAAAAAAACTGAAGTATCTAAACCATAGGGAGTAAGATCAACTTTAAAATTATCTTTAATAGAATCAGCAGTGATAAGGTTTTTAATATTTGCAATACCTAATAAAGTAATCACTTGATTAATAGTTGTAATTTCTCTTGAGAAACCATAATAAGGAGAATTAGCAAGCTTTAAAAGTTTAGCTGTTATCAAAGGATCATTAGAAATGATTTCAGCAACTTTGCTTGTCTCTATATTAGCACCTGATTTTTCTATATAATCATTAAGTTTTATAATTGTATCAGGCAAAGGAGGAAGAGTTTCTACGCTTTTAAGTAAAATTTCATTTATGTCTTCATTGCTTGATTGCATTTTTATTCCTTTTATTATGGTTAAATGAACACTAAGTCTTTATTATATCTAAATTTTAATTTACTATTTGATTAATAATGAATTTATTTTTTTGAGTAAAGTTAGAAATATTAAAAAAGAAGTTAGAGTCAATTAAATTGACTCTTAAAAAATTATTTTAAATGTTCTTTAACGTTTTGAACAATTTTTGCAAAAGCACTAGCATCATTCATGGCTAAATTAGCTAAAATTTTTCTATCAAGCTCTATATTTGCTTTTTTAAGACCATTGATAAATTTAGAATAGCTAATATTATTTAATCTACAAGCAGCATTGATGCGTATAATCCATAAACGACGAAAATCTCTTTTTTTACGACGTCTATCACGATATGCATAAACTAAACTTCTTTCTAGTTGTTCTTTTGCTTTTCTAAAATGTTTATGGCGACCACTATAAAAGCCTCTTGCTAGTTTTAAAATTTTCTTATGTCTGCGGCGTCTTACTATACCTGTTTTTACTCTTGCCATATTTATTCCTTTTTTACAAATTGGCGTCCAAAATGGATCTTTCCCTATTTAGGGGAGCTTAAATGACTTTTGTCAAAAACTTAAATTCCTAACATCTTTTCAACAGCTTTAACATTTGTGCTATGAACGTATTTAGCTGTTCTAAGATCACGCATTCTTTTTGCAGGTTTTTTTGTCAAAATATGACTTCTAAAAGCAGAGCCTCTTTTGATTTTATTTTTACCTACTTTAAAGCGTTTAACTGCGCTTTTAACGCTTTTCATTTTTGGCATATTTTTCCTTTAAAATTTAAGAATAGTGTTTGAAATACTAATGAAATTTTGCTTTTTTTACGCTGAATTTAAACTTTTTAGTAATTATTTTTTGGCACAACTTTTGCTTATAAAACCTAAGTAATATTTTTGAAAAGAGATTTTTATGTTAATAGGTTTAGCTAATCCATATCAAAATTTGGCTTTAACTCATTATGAAAAAAGTGCATTATTAAATTTAAATAGTGAAGAACAGATTACTAATTTAAATAATGATTTAAATTCATCTTTTGATTATAAATTTACCCAAACAACTTATCCAAGTGAATTTGGTTTTAGGATAAATGAGCAAGGTTTTTTTAGTGAAGATTTAAATAAAATTTCTCATATTCCACAATCTTATCAAATTCATATTAAAAGTGTAAGAAGTATAGCCAAAGAAATGGTTAAGCAAGATGAAAATTTAAATTATAATCAAATAGATTTACCCTATATACTTAATAGTTATTATAGTTCTTTAAAAGCTTTAAATCCAGAATTTAAAGAAAATAATAATGATAATTTAAGTCGTGATGAAATTTCTAAACTTATGCAAGGATTTTCAACTGATAATGGAAATTTATTAGGACAAGTTAATCGTGTATACGAAAATCAAGAGATGTTAAATTCAGCTTTAGATAAGAATAAAAATTTAAACACCTTAATGCTTGATAATAAAATTATTAATTTTCATTTTGATAAAGCAATCAATAATACTTCATCTAATGAAATTATTAAACCATATTTAAATAAAAATTCAGAAGTTTCAAAATCCGGTCTTTTAGCTAATTTTATTTATCAAGATATAAAAAATAAAAATGAAGAACAATTAAATTTTTTTATGAAGCCTATAAATCTTGATTTTAATTCCCATAGAAATTTATATAAAATTTTAGAAGGAGATGGGTCTATTGAAGATTATATTAAGGAAAATAATGAAAAAAAAATGAGTTTTGATCTTTATCTTTATGTAAATGGTGTAGATAAAAATACAATTTCTAAAGAAAAACTTTCTGTATTTTTTCAGCAATATATAAACTATCAAAAAGATATGGATTTGAGAGAATTTGCAAATTCTAGCTCTATTTTTAAAATTTATACAGATTTTTTAATTGAAGAATTTAATACTTTAAAACAAGAATATCAAAATCAAAACAATAATGAAAATTTATCTTTAATTAATCAAGAAAAAACTCAAAGCTTTAATTATTTTTTAAAACACAGGGAAAGACAAGCAAATTTAAATAAAGTTTTATATTCTTACATTAATGCAATGTCTTAACATTATTGAATAGCAATTTTATAAAATTTAGTTTAAATTTTATAAAATTGTGCTATTATCAGTTTAAAAGATTAATAAGATAAAAAATATCCTAATTATTTTAGAGGAATGAAATGAAAGTATATTTAGATAATAATGCAACTACCATGCTTGATCCTAGCGCTTATGAGCTTATGCTACCTTTTTTTAAAGATATGTACGGCAATCCTAATAGTCTTCACCAGTGGGGTTCTCAAACTCATCCGGCTTTAAGAGAAGCTATGGATAAACTTTATGCAGGATTAAATGCAAGCGATTTAGATGATATAGTTATAACTTCTTGTGCGACAGAAAGTATTAATTGGGTTTTAAAAAGTGTATATTTTGATTATATTTTGCATAAAGATCGTAATGAAGTAATTATTTCAGGCGTAGAGCATCCAGCAGTTATAGGTGCTGCTATGTTTTTAAAATCTTTAGGAGTAAAAGTAATAGAGCTTCCAGTAAATGATGAGGGAATTTCTACTCTTGAAGATTTAAAAAATGTTATTAGTGATAAAACAGCATTGGTAAGTGTTATGTGGGCAAATAATGAAACAGGTATGATTTTTCCTATTAAAGAAATGGCAGAGCTTGCTCATCAATATGGAGCTTTATTTCATACTGATGCTACTCAAGCTGTAGGAAAAATTAAAGTAAATTTAAGAGAAATGAATGTTGACTTTGCCTCATTTTCAGCTCATAAATTCCATGGTCCTAAAGGAGTTGGAGGACTTTTTATTAAAAAAGGTTTAAAATTAACTCCTTTATTGCATGGGGGTGAACATATGGGAGGACGTAGAAGTGGGACATTGAATGTGGCTTTTATCGTTGCTATGGCTGAAGCTTTGCGTATTGCAAATATGATGCTAGATTTTGAAAATTCTCATATTAGACGTTTAAGAGATAGATTAGAAGATAAAATTTTAGCCATTAAAGATACTTCTGTAGTTGGAAAAAGAGAGCACAGAGTTCCAAATACAATTTTAGCAAGTATTAAAGGAGTTGAAGGGGAGGCAATGCTTTGGGATCTTAATAAAAATGGCATTGCAGCTAGCACAGGATCAGCTTGTGCAAGTGAAGCATTAGAAAGCAATCCTATAATGGAAGCTATAGGAGCAGAAAATGATCTAGCTCACACAGCTTTAAGACTTTCTTTATCACGTTTTAATACAGAAGAAGAGATTGATTATGTTGCAAAACAAATTGAAAGTGCAACACAAAGATTAAGAGCAATTTCTTCTACATACGCTTATAATCCAAATAATTATAAATAAAAGGAAATATTATGGGAAAAAATAGCTTAATTGGTGGATCTATTTGGGAAGAATATTCTCAAAAAGTTCAAGATAGAATGAACAATCCAAAATTTATGGGTGAATTTAGTGAAGAAGATGCTAAAGCGCGCAATGCAAAATTGATAGTTGCAGATTTTGGAGCAGAAAGTTGTGGTGATGCTGTAAGGCTTTATTGGCTTGTTGATGAAAAAACAGATACCATCATAGATGCTAAATTTAAAAGTTTTGGTTGTGGAACAGCTATTGCAAGCAGTGATACTATGGCTGAGCTTTGTATAGGAAAAAAAGTTGATGAAGCTGTTAAAATTACAAATTTAGACGTTGAATTTGCAATGCGTGATAATCCAGAAACTCCAGCTGTTCCTCCGCAAAAAATGCATTGTTCTGTAATGGCTTATGATGTTATTAAACAAGCAGCAGCTAAATACAAAGGAGTAAATCCAGAAGATTTTGAAGATCAAATTATAGTTTGTGAATGTGCTAGAGTAAGTCTTGGAACAATTAAAGAAGTGATTAAACTTAATGATTTGCATTCTGTTGAGGAGATCACTCAATTTACAAAAGCAGGGGCATTTTGTAAATCTTGTGTAAAACCAGGTGGGCACGAGAGCAGGGAGTATTATCTGGTTGATATCTTAGCACAAACTAGAGCTGAAATGGAAAAAGAAAGACTTCAAGGAAATTTAAAAGATGATATTGCTTTTAATGATATGACTGTAGTAAAACAATTAAAAGCCGTAGAAACTGTTTTAGATAGTGAAATTCGTCCTATGCTACACGGCGATGGTGGAGATTTAGAAGTAATTGATATACAAAAATCAGAAAATGGAACTATTGATGTATATATACGCTATCTTGGTGCTTGTAGCGGATGTTCTAGTGGCAGTGGATCAACACTTTATGCTATAGAAAATATTTTACAAGAAGAATTAAGTCCAAATATACGTGTTTTACCTGTTTGATTAAAGCTTAAATATAAGCTTTAATTTTTATTAAAACTTCAATTATACTTTAATAAAAGACTAAATATTTAATTAATATAATTTTAATTTTTAAGATATAATAAAGGATATGTAATGGATTTTGAAAATGGACTTAATGCTATTATTGAGACAATAGCTGAACGCAAAGCACTTGTTAATACTGAAGAAGCTACTAAGATGACTTTTATAATGCCTTTTTTAAAAGTTTTAGGTTATGATGTTTTTAATCCTAGTGTTGTAGTGCCAGAATACACCGCAGATATAGGAACTAAAAAAGGCGAAAAGGTTGATTATGCAATTTTTAAAGATTCAAAACCTTTTATACTCATCGAAGCTAAAAATCATACTGAAAATCTAGATAATCATAATAATCAGCTTGTAAGATATTTTAATGCTAGTCCTAGTATAAAATTTGCTATTCTTACTAATGGAATTGAGTATAGATTTTTTACCGATATGGACCAAACTAATTTAATGGATAAAACTCCTTTTTTAGTAGTAAATCTTGAAAAATTAAAACCTAGGGATATTAAAGATTTAAAACGCTTTACTTGCACAGATTTAAATTTGGACGAAATTTTAAGCATTGCTATGGAAAAAAAGCATTATAGAGGCATACAAGAAATATTTAAAAATGAAATAGAAAATCCAAGCGATGAATTTACAAGTTTTTTTGCTAAACAAATGACAGAAAGAAGAATGACTAGTGCTGTTTTAGATGAATTTAGAAATTATATAAAAAAATCTTTTAAAGAAATTATTAATGATTTAGCATATGAGAAAATTACGAATATTAAAAATAATTTACAAAGCATCAATGATGATGAAGATGAAGAGCAAATTGATGAGAGTAAAGATATAGTAACTACTGAAGAAGAATTACAAGGTTTTTATATAGTAAAATCAATACTTGCGCAAATTAATGCAAATCTTGATGAAATAAATTATAAAGATACTTTGAGTTATTTTGGGATTTTATATCAAGGTAAGGTTACGAAATGGATATGTAGATTGTATTTTAATACAACTAAAAAAAGTGTCAGTTTTCCTGATGGAAGTGTGAAAAATATTGAAAAATTAGAAGATATTTATAATCTAAAAGATGAAATTATCAAAGCTTATGAGAGTAGAAAATAAATCAAAAAATCTAAGTTTTAAATTTTATAAAACTTAGATACATTTTAAGGTATTATAAATTTCTGGATTAGAAAAACTCGGAGGAAAAGGAATGGTTGCTGAGAATTCTTTATAGGTATTTCCTGGTAACTTATCAATAATTTCTATAATATGTGATACTGAATCACTTTTCATTTTTGCTTTTTTAAGATTTTCTTCATAAAAGATATCTTTATTTGCTTCTTTTCTATCGGCCATACTAAGATAAAGATAGCATTTTCTTATATCAAATTTGGTTAAATTTTTAACTATTCCTTTGATAATTAAATTTTCATTCCTTAAATCTCTTGTATAACTTAGTTTTTCAATACTTGCTTTGATGGTAAATTGATTAATTGTAAGGAAGGTTGAATAAATTAAAAGAGAACTAAAAATAGTATTTATGGTATAAAACAATAACGCACTTTCTTTTTGTTTGACTTTTAAAAAAATGATAATACAAATAAGTATAAAGCATAAAAATAAAATAATAAAAGCCAATAAATGAAAAATAGTAAAATGCATTAAAAACACTTTGAATCTAATTTTATAGTATGGTTTTCGTCAATAAAATTCTCAAAAGTTATTCTTTGAGTTTGGGTTGTATTTTTTTTCAGATCTTTAATCTCCATACTTTTTATTCTATAAGGTATAAATTGGTTTTTATAATAAAGTATTAGATTATTTTTATCACCAATTCTATAAATTTTAGCCGTAATTTTGCAAATTTTAAAATTAGTTTTAGCATTATTACTGATATCAAAATCAATAACTAAAGAATTTGAGCTTTGAATTTTTAATTCTTGAATAATATTTGTTTTGCGATTCCTTACCTCAAAATCTATAAATCTATAGCCATATATATAAAGAAAAAAACAAACAACAATATTAAAAGCAATAATAATTAAAGCAGTAATTGGCCTATGTCTTAAAAAAAAGCATAAAAGCAATACGCAAATAAAGAGAAAAAAGATAAGTAAAATTAACATATAATCAACCAAATAAAAGTGGTTGATATAAAATAGTAAATTTTCTCTTAAATTTTGCATTTTGCTTTAGTATTTAATTGTTAATAGAGCTTTGTTTTTTAGCATCTTTTGTATCAACCCAAATATTTGGGACCGCACCACCAGGAGTTAAGAAAATTTTAGCATCTTTATTAATTTTTAAAGCTTCATTAAATTCTTTTTGAGTTTCTATTTGCTTAAGTGTTAATAAAGGATTGTTTAAACTATTAGCAATTTCTTTATTTGAATATGCTTGAGCATCTGCTTCAATCTTAACAGCCATTGCCTTACCTTTAGCACTAATAATGGTTGCATTAGCCTCACCTTCAGCTAAAGCTGCTTTTTTTAAAGCCTCTTGATTGGCTCTTTCTACTTCATATTTTGTTCTTTCAGCTTCTTGTTTAGCAATTTGAACGCGTTCAATTTGTTCTTTGACTTTAGAAGGAAGTATGATTTCTCTTAATTGAACAGCACGAAGTTCTACCGGTTCGTTTGGTTGTGCTTCTATAGTTTTTCTAATACCCTCTTCAATTTGCGTAGCTATAGCATTACGATTAGTAGGTAATTCTTCTGCTGTGTATTTACCTACTACACTTCTTACTACATCACGCACAACAGGATCGATAATTTTATTTTCCCAATTTAAACTCCAAGTAGCAATAGTTTGGGGAACTTGTAAAGGGTTTAAGCGATATTGAACGGTTACATCTATTGAAACTGGAAGTCCTCTTGAATCCAAAACAGAAATACTATTTTTATTGATAACACCAGAGCCTAAATTTAAATTTTCATTAGTTCCCTCTATGGAAGCATAATTGATTTGTCTTACTCTAGTATCAATAATAGTGATTTTTTGTACAAAGGGTAAGAAAAAGTGAAGTCCTGGCTCTAAAGGGTTAGGATTATATTTACCAGTTGTTGATTTAATCCCCATTTCACCAGAATTTACTATAGCAAAAGGTTTTGCAATAACGATTAATAATATAATTGCTAAAATAGTATAAATTATAGGTGAAAATTTTCCAAAACCTTTAAAATTAAAATCTGGGGTTTTAAAATTTAAGTTTTGTTTATTGTTCTGATTTTTTTTATTGAAATAATCATTTAAATCAGCCGGCATTTTTTTCCTTTCTTGAATATCTAAAATTATAAAATCATTAATTTTTAGTTTTTTTAATGATTTTATAATTTTATCAAAAATATACTAATGAAATTAGAATTTATGAAATTGAGTATTTAAAATTTTTTTAAGGAGTTTTTTATGCCTTTAGTTACTATTGCTTTTAATATTGTTGTTTGTTTTTTTCTTTATATATATGGCTATAGATTTATAGATTTTGAGGTAAGGAATCGCAAAAC
>NZ_JAENKR010000041.1:0-11790 GCF_016598965.1 Campylobacter sp. TTU-622 | reverse complement strand
CATATATATATGTATGTATTTAAAAATTTATTTTTTTAAAAACTTTAATACTTAAAATATCAATTTTGAATAAAAATTAAATCTATAAGGAAAGTGATGAAAAAAATTTTACTTCAAATTTTGACTTTTAGCGTTATTTTTATTCTTATTTTTGGTATTAATAGGATTTATATGCATATAGCCTTTATTCCAAAAAATTTAGTTCAAAATTTAAATGAATTTTTTACTATGTATACATTAGGCATATATCATGATATAAGATTTTTAAGTGTTGCTTTTTTACCTTTGCTTCTTTGTGGTTTTTTAAGTTTTTTAAACCCATTAATGAATAAATATTTAACTACGGGGGGGGGTATAACAGAATTTCTTAAAAAAACTTATTTAATATTATCTAGTATTTATATAGCTTTTATAGCTTTTCTTTGTGTGGTTTTTTCTTTCATTAAATATTATTATTATGAAATTTATAAAAGTAAAATTGATATTTTTATCTTTAGCGCTAAAAATGACAATATAAGAGCCCTTTTTAAAATCGCTTTAAATGATTATCCTTTATTTACTATATTTATTTTATCTTTAATTTGTATTTTATTTTGCATTTATATTAATATCAAAATTTTAAAAGCTAAACTTAAAACATTTCATTTAAGACCTTTTATGCTTATTTTCTTAAATTTATTACTTATTATAGTTTATATTTTGGCTTTAAGAGGTCCTTTTAAACACGTAGCTATAAATGTGCAAAATTATTCTTTTTCAAATTTTAATGTTTTAAACGATATTATGTTAAATCCTATAATGGCTTTTTCTTGGGCGCACAAACAATTTAAACAAGAAAATAAATTTTCATTTATTGATACTAATAAAGCTAAAATTTTAGAAGAAGAACTTTTTCCTTTATTTAAAACAAGTATGAAAAATGAAATAGCTAGCAATGAAAAACCTAGCGTTTATATCAATTTAATGGAAAGTTTTGGGTTAAATTTATTGGAATTTAACAATAAAAATTTTAATTTATTAGGTGATTTAGAGCAACATTTTAAAGAAGATTTTATATTTACAAGATTTTTAAGTTCTGCTAATGGAACTATCAATAGCTTTGCCAATTTATTTTTTATAAGTCCTTTTAGCAATATATCTACTAGTTCTTTTCAAAAACAATATTTAGATTTTACTCCTATGCAAATTTATAAAAAAGCTGGTTATAAAGTAATTTTTATTTATGCAGGAAATGGATCTTGGCAAAATATAAAAAATTATTTAAATGTTTTAGGTGTTGATAAAATAATTGATGAAAATGATTTAATAAATGAATATCCAAAAGCAATACAAACAGAAAATGGTTATGGTGTAGCTGATGAATTTATGTATAAAAAAATTTATGAAATTTTAGAAAAAAATCCTACAAAAACATTAATCATCTCTTTAAGTATTTCAAATCATCCTCCTTATAAAATTCCATATCATCCTTTAAATCTTGAAAATATACCAGAAAATTTGCTTGAAAAACTTCCTTACAAAAGAAAAAAACAAGAAGATATTTTGCAAGCTTACGCATACGCTAATAATGAATTTGGGAAATTTCTTAGCAAGATAAAACAAAGTCCTTTTAAAGATAAAGTCATCATAGCAGCTACAGGAGATCATAGAGTACGTGATATGAATATAGATTATAGTACTCAAAAAGCCTTTGCTTTTAGTGTGCCTTTTTATATTTATATACCAAAAAATTTACAAAATAATATTTATTATGATAAATATCGCATAGGATCACATAAAGATATTTTTCCTACTCTTTATGATTTTAGTTTAAATGAGGCAAAATATCTTAGTTTAGGTGGAAGAAATATACTAACAAAACCAAGTAATGAAAAATTGGAATTTGGCTTTAATGATTCAGTATGGATAGACAAAAATGGAGTTTATCCAAATGGAAGCAATAAAGGATATTTTTATGAAAATAACACAAGTTTAAAAGATAATAATAAAGATTTTAAACTTGATGAATATCATAAAAATTTTTATAAGTCACATCAAGAGTTAAATTATTATCAACTTGCTAAGCGTTTAAAATTAATCAATGAATAAAAATTTAAAAATTATTTACTTTTAACCATTAGATAACAAAACTTGTATATAATAGTTTTTATAAAAATTAAAAGGAGATAAAATGAAAAAAATTGTTTTTGCGTCTTTAGCATTAGTAAGCTTAATTTTTGCAGCTGAAAATCAAACTTTTGATCCTAAATCTGTAAAAGATCATTTAACCATAAAAATGGATTTACTTGATAAGAATGGCAATAAAGCTATAGGAGAAGTTGTAGCTATACAAACAAAATATGGAGTAGCTTTTTTTCCACAATTAAGCAATTTGCAACCAGGAATTCATGGTTTTCATGTTCATGAAAATGCAGATTGTGGAGAAACTGAAAAAGGTTTAGGAATGAAAGCTGGAGGACACTATGATCCTAAAAATACCAAAACACATTCTTTTGCTTGGGATGATAAAGGACACTTAGGCGATCTTCCAGCTCTTTATGTTGATGATAAAGGAAATGCTACTAATCCTGTTTTAGCACCAAAAATTAAAAAATTAAGCGAAATTAAAAATCGTGCTTTAATGATTCATTTTGGCGGAGATAACCATAGTGATCATCCTGCTGCACTTGGTGGCGGTGGCGCTAGAATGGCCTGTGGAGTTATTAAATAATTTATACCCTTTTTAAAGGGTATAAAATCTTGACTTATTTATTTACATTATCTATAATGAGCAAAAAATAAATAATACACTATGAAAATTTTAAAACTAAATCACTACATTTTAGGCTTTCAAACCATATATTAGCTTCCTTAAAATAAAAATTATAAAAATTAATATTATATTTTTTAAGGAAATTTTATGTCAGATATATTTATAAAACTTTCTGCGTGGAAGTTATTTTTTAAATGTGCTTTTCCAAATATGATTAGCGCAGCTTTTATGGTGCTTTATTATATTATTGATGGAATTTTTGTTGGAAAATATTTAGGAAATAATGCCCTTGCCGCCCTTGGGCTTGTTATCCCTTTTATAATGATGAGTTTTGCACTAACTGATACTATTGCGATAGGTTCATCTGTCCAAATTTCCATGAAACTTGGCAAAAATCAAAAAAAAGAAGCTAAAACAATGTTTAGCGCTTGTATAATTATCATTTTAGCCTTTTCTTTTTTTATGGGATTTGTTGAATATTTTTTGGGTCCTTTGTTGATTGATTTGTTAAATGTTAGTAAAGAAGTTAAAGAATTATGTAAAGAAATTTTAATAGTTTTTGCTTTATTTGCACCTATTACTATGATTTCTTTTGCTTTAGATAATTACTTAAGAATTTGTGGTAAAACTTTTTATAGTATGATAATAAATATTATCATTGCTCTAAGTAATTTATTTTTTGATTATCTTTTTATTGTCGTTCTAGGTTGGGGAGTTTTCTCAGCTGCACTTGCAACTTGTATAGGTTTAAGTCTTGGAGGAATTTTAGGAATTTTACCTTTTTTAATCCAAAATTTAGAATTAAAATTTACTAAATTAAGTATGAGTTTTAAAGAATTTAAAAATATTATTTATAATGGGAGTTCTGAATTTTTTAACAACATTTCTGCTTCTTTATTCAGTATTTTTGCAAATTTAGTTCTACTTCATCTTGTTGGAGTTAAAGGAGTTGCAGCATTTTCTATTATTTTATATATTGATGCTTTTGTAATTAGTTTATTAATTAGCATGTGTGATGCTATGCAACCTGCTCTTAGTTTTAATTATGCAAAAAAAGATATAAGGCGTGTTAAAGATTTAATGAAACCTATTTTGATTAGTGCTTTTATTTTTAGTATTTTAATGCTTGTTATAATTTTGCTTTTTAAAGAAAATTTAGTAGGATTTTTTTCAAAAGATAAAGATGAAGAATTTTTAAAATTTGGAACTTATGCATTAATGATCTTTTCTTTTAATTATCTCATTACTTGGATAAATACACTTAGTGGATCTTTTCTTACCGCTTTTAATAAACCAACTCTTTCTTTGATTATTTCTTTAAATCAAAGTCTTTTTGTGCCACTTATTCTTTTATTTATCTTGCCTTTATTTTTAAATTTAAATGGAGTATGGCTAACACCTTTAATAGCTGATTTTTTTGTTTTGTTTTTATCCTTTTTCTTTTTAAGAAAAATAATTTTTAAATGAAGATTTATATCTTCATTTGTTCATAAGTTATTTTTGCAAGCTTTGAAGCTTTAGTTTTTATAGGGGAAAATTTTATTTTATTGGCTTTAGGAATTGCTAAAATAGGAAAACCTTTATCACTTGTACCTATAAGACCTAGCTGTAAAACAACAAAATCATCATTGATTTTATGTTTAGAATATGTGTATGGAAAAAGCATTAACACTTTTTGGCAAGGACCACCAAGCATAGGAGGATTTGAACAGCCTTTAATACTAGCTCCTTCAATCTCTCTTCTTAAAACAACACCAACACCCTGAGTTGTCATTTTTTTAGCTTTTTTAGCTTTTAATTCTACTTTTCCCCCATGTATGCACGTTAGAACATTGTCTTCTAAAATAGGATTTAATGCTGCTGTACTAGGAAGAGTAAGTATATCTTTAATTTTAGGACTTTTTATATTTTTCATTTTCTAACTTTTTAAAATTTTAATTATTGTATTTAAAAAATATAAAAAATTTATAAATTTATTTTTAAATTTTTAGCGATTTGAATACATTCTTCCAAATTGGGATTTTCGCAAACTAAGACATTATCATATTTTAAAAGCTTCTTTGCAGTACTTTGACCTATAGCTATTAAATAATCTTCTTTTTTAATATCATAAGTTTTAAAAAAATTATTCACACAAGATGGAGAAGTAAAAATAATAATACAAGGATGAGTGATACAAAAATCAGGTTTTTTATATACATTTTCATAAGCTATGATTTGAGTTAAATTTATATTTTGCTCTAAAAGTTTTTGAACTAAATTGGAAGAAAGTTCTTTGGCTCTTAAATAAAGACATTTTTTATCTTTTAGCTCTTCTTTAAATTCTTCATAAAGATTACTAGCATAAGAAAGTTTTGGATATTTTATATTTTTAAATCCCAAATTAAAAGCTTCTTTTGCTGTATTTTTTCCTACTGCATAAACTTTTAAATCAAAATTTAAAATACTTTTGGTTTTTTTTAAAGCCTTAATAGCATTTTTTGAAGTTATAATCAAAGCATCATAAAAATTAAGATCAACTTTAAAATCATAAAAAATAAGCTCGTTTAAAACAAGATTTTGTACCCCTTTAAATTTCAATTCATTAGTAAGATAGATTTTCATTATAAACTCTTAAAGAGTTTTTTTAAATTTTTACTTGCCAAAAAAGGATCTTTAGCACACATAATAGCTCTTACAACAGCTATGCCACTGAGTTTTAAACCCTTTAAATTTAAAATATTTATTTCATTGATACCACCTATTGCAACAACAGGTAAATTTGATAAAGCTATAATTTGTTTTAAAATATCAAGACTTAAAATTTCACTTTTTTTTGTTGGAGTTAAATTTATAGCTCCACAACCTAAATAATCTGCTTCTTTAATGTTTTTAAGTTGTTCTATTTTTTGCAAACTAAGGCCTATTATTTTGTCTTTACCTAGAATTTTTCTAGCAATTTTTGTATCTAAATCTTCTTGTCCTAAATGCACTCCACTTGCATTTAGGGCCAATGCGATATCAAGCCTATCATTGATAATTAAAGGAATGCAATAAGTATCGCAAAGTTTTTTTACTTTAAAGCCTAACTCAAAAAATTTACGAGCACTGAGCTCTTTTTCTCTAAGCTGAATTATACTCGCTCCACCCTTAATGGCTTGTTCTAAAATATTTAAAAAAGCTTCATCACTTTTATCTTGCTTGCTAGCTACTAAATATAAGCTAAAATCAATCATTTAAAAACTTATAAAAGTGATTTGTAGGACCACAACCTTTTCCAAGATTTAAAGAATAATAAATAGCATTTTTAACATATTCTTTGGCTTCTTTTATGGCTTCATAAACACTTAATCCTTTAGCAATATTACTAGCAATTGCAGAAGATAAAGTACAACCTGTACCGTGGGTATTTTTTGTTTTAATACGCTCTGCTTTTAAAATATAAATTTTTTCACCATCAAATAACACATCATTAGCGTTATCCTCGCTATGTCCGCCTTTTAAAACAATATTTTTTGCTCCAAGTTTATGAAGTTTTTTAGCTGCTTTTATCATATCTTTCTCATTTTGAATTTTAAAATCACAAAGAAATTCAGCTTCTGGTATGTTTGGAGTTAAGATATCGGCAAATTTTAAAATATTTTCTTTAAAATGTTGACAATCTTGTATTTTCATTAAAGCATAACCATTTTTAGCAAACATTACAGGATCGATTACTATATTTTTGGCTTGATATTTTTCTAAATTAAAAGCAACACAATCCATTAATTCTTTTGTTCCAATCATACCTATTTTTACTGCTTTTGGAACAATATCTTCAAAAATAGCCTGAAATTGATCATTTATAATTTCTTCTGGAATATGATGAAGCGAAATCACTCTACTTGTATTTTCAGCAACAACGCTTAAAATCACACTCATACCAAAAAGATTATGGGCACTAAAAGTTTTTAAATCAGCCTGAATTCCAGCTCCTCCGCTACAATCGCTACCCGCTATAGTTAAAATAGGGATTAAATTTGAACCTTTTGCTTGCATTTTTTTCCTTAATAAATATTTTTTAAAATTTCCTTACCTTGATCAGAAATTTTAGAACCTTTAAAATAAGTTTTAACAAAAGAAATAATTAAAGCATGAAAAATTTGATAAAGTGCATAGAGTTTATATTTTTTACCTAAAATTTTACAAAGCTCATCTTGATTTTGCTCTATTCCACTCTCAAAAAAATCTCTTAATTCTTCATAATTTAAAAATTCATAATTTAACGCTAAGGCCAATCGATTAGTATAAGCATCTACAACTAAAATTTCTCTTTTGCAAAGATAATTTAAAATACTATCAGCACTTTCAAATCCTAAGCCTTTAATGCCCAACAACCATTCTCTATTGACATTTTCTTTAAAATACTCTAAATTCTCATAATCTTTTAAAATAGCATTAATAAGAGTTTTTATACGCTTTGCCTTTGTATTATAAAAACCGCTCGGTTTTATAAGCAAAGCAAGCTCTTTATCTTCTAAATTTTTTATTTGTTCTAAAGAAGAGATATTAGCCTTTTTAAGATTTTCTAAAGCTTTTAAAACATTTTTCCAATTTGTATTTTGAGTTAAAATAACAGAAACTAATAACTCAAAATCTCCAAATTTTTTATCTTCCAACCATTCAAAATCATTAAAAGCTAAATTTAGGCTATAAAGATATTTAAAAATATCAAAACCATTCAACTTTCACTCCTTCTTAAATGATTTAAAAGAGCATAAATCACATCCTCATCATCTTTACTTGATGCTTTAATTATCTCTTTGTTTCCATCTTTTAAAGTAAGTTGTATATTCATTTCATAACTAGTAATACTTTTATATTTTTTATAAGCTAAAATTTTAATCATAATGAGTTCTAAAAATTGCTTAGTATAAACATCAAGTTTTCCAAAACGATCTTCAATTTCTCCTTGAATTTCATAAACTTCACTTACACTTTGGCATTTACTAAGTCTTCTATAAAGTTCTAATCTTAAACGATCTTCGCTAATGAGTTCGTTATTTAAAAAGGCATTAATACTTAATCTTAAATCTAGTTTATCCTCTTCTATACTTTCATCTTTAGTTAAAATATTTAACTCATCTTCTAGCATTTTAAGATATAAACTATAACCAATTTGCTCTATATGCCCACTTTGATCAACACCTAATAAATTTCCCCCTCCTCTAATCTCAAGATCGTGATAAGCAAGAATAGAACCTGAGCCCAAAAAAGAATTACTTTCTAATGATACTAGTCTTTTTAATGCATCTTTAGTAATATTTTCTTTATCTTCAATTAAATAATAACAATAGCCTTGTTTATTACTTCTTCCTACGCGTCCTCTAAGTTGATGCAAGTCTGCCATACCGAAATAATCAGCTTTTTCCACTAAAATAGTATTAACATTTGCCAAATCAATCCCGCTTTCTACTATAGAAGTGCAAAGTAAAAGATCATATTGCTTATCTTCAAATTTTAATATTTCTTCTTCTTGTGTTTTAGAATCAATTTTTGAGTGTAAAATCAAAATTCTTAAATTTTTAACTATACCTAATAAGTATTCTTTACATTCTTTTATACTTGCAATATGATTATGGATATAAAAAATTTGCCCTCCACGCCTTAACTCTCTCATAATAGCTTCTTTAATTAAAACTTCATTTTTTTCTTTTACAAAGGTTCTAACATCAAGTCTTTCTTCGGGTGGAGTTTGTAAAGTACTATAAGATTTTATAGAGCTTAAAGCTTGATTTAAACTTCTTGGAATTGGAGTAGCAGACATAGATAAAAGATGAGAATTTTTACTTATTTCTTTTAATTTTTCCTTTTGCTTAACCCCAAATTTATGCTCTTCATCAACAACAATCAAAGCTAAATTTTCACATTCTACATTTAAAAGAGTGTGTGTTCCAATCACAACGCAAGGTTTTTGCTCTTTAAGTTTAGCCAAAATATCCTTTTTTTCTTTAGCACTTGTAAAGCGATCAAGCTTAAAAACAGCTATATTGAATTCATCAAATCTTTTTTTTAAAGTTTTAAAATGTTGATAAGATAAAAGTGTTGTTGGCACAAAGAAAAAAGCACTAAAACCACTTTTAACCACAGCAAAAATAGCATTCATAGCAACTTCGGTTTTTCCAAAACCCACATCAGCGCTTAATAATCTATCCATAATTTTATTATTTTCAAAATCTTCTAAAATTTCTGCACAAACTTTATTTTGATCTTTAGTATAAGAAAAACCTGCTTTTGATACAAACTGAGCCTGTAAAGCAAAATCAACTTTAATATTTTTTGGTTTTATTAAAGCTCTTTTAGCAGCTAAATTTACAATTTGCGTTGCAATAGCAAGAAGTTTTGCTTTTAGTTTTTCCTTTAATCTAGCAAAATTCATTTTCCCTAAACGATCAAGAGTTGGGATAAATCCACTTGAACCTAAATACTTATCAATTAAATATAAATTTTCTACAGGCAATAAAAGCTTATCTTGATTTTGATAAGCTATAGCTACAAATTCTTTTTTTGCTCCGCTTACCTGTATCATTTCAAGACCTAAAAATTTTCCCACACCATAATCTTGATGCACAACAAAATCTCCATTTTTTAATTCATCAAGAATTAAAGAGGCCTTTCTTTTTATCCCTTTTCTTTCTTTTTTATTTAAAGAAAGAATAATCTCATCTTTTGAAATAATGTTAATTCTTAAATCACTTCTTTCAAAAATAATATTTTTAAAATCTAACTCTAATTGTTTAAATAAGGCTTCATTTTTTGCTAAAACCTTTATTTTTTTATTTTGATGAAAAGCAAAAAAATCTTTGGTATAAGAACTTTGTAAATCTTTAAAATTTTTAGGCTCTGGAATAATTTTATTATTTATAAAATCCAAATCTTTTGCTTCCATATATAAAGGCTTAATACTTACAAAATCTAAAGATAAATAATCAAAAAAATTATCTATACACCAAAAACCTAAAGAATGTATATCATTAATTAAACTTTGACTTTGAAAATTTTCAAGCTTTTTATTAAAATTTTCATATTCTTCTTTAGAAAAAAAATTCAAAAAAGGGCAAATTTCTAATTCTTGTAATTCATAAGGTATAGATTTTTGGGTATTGATATCAAATTCTCTTATACTTTCAATTTCATCTCCAAAAAACGAAATGCGTATAGGTTTTTCTTTATTAATACAAAAAATATCAACAACATCGCCGCGTATTGAAACTTCAGCTTTATCTTGAACTATATCTACAAATTCATAACCTAGATATTCAATTTGTTCCTTAAAATTTAAAAAATTAAATTTTTGATTTTTATCAATATAATAATTTTTTAAATTATCTTTTCCTGGTAATTTATGAAGTAAAGTTGTAATAGGAGAAATTAAAATCTTTTTTTTCTCTTTTTCCTTATAATAAGAATCTAACACCTTGCAAATTTCAAAAAGCTCTTTTGAAAAAGATCTTAAATCATCGCCAAACTCAGCTCTAAAATCAGGTAAAACAAAAGTTTTATAAGCTTGAAAATTAGAAACTTGTGCTAATAAATCTGCTTCTTTATCATCTTCGCAGATGATCAATTTAGAATAAAAATTATTTTGCAAATATTCATAAAAAGCTGCTTGCATTATTCTTGATTATTCTCAATTAATTTAGTTTCTTCTTTAATTTTGCTACTTCCATTGAATTTTCCACCATTTTCAACACTAAGCTCTTGTATAACAATGTTTCCATCAACTATACCACCTGTTAAAATCTCCAAACTATTGGCTTCTAATTCTCCTTCAAAATATCCATTAACAACAATTTTATCAGCCTTTAATTCACCCTTTAAAACACCTCTTTTTCCAATAACTACTATACTTTGAGAATGAATTGTTCCTATAAGTTCTCCATCTACGTGAAGCATAGAAGCAAAATAAAATTTCCCTTCTATTCTTGCTCCTGAGGCAATGACTGTTGTTTCTGAACTGGAATTATTTGACGTTGCGTAATTGCTTTTACCAAAGATTGCCATGGTACTCTCCTTTCTTGATTAAAAAAATTACTAATGTTATTTCTTTGCAATTTTAAAAAATATAAAGGTTCTAAAGTTTTATTAATAAATCTTACTTCATAATGCAAATGAGGGCCTGTAGATAGCCCTGTATTTCCACTATATCCTATTAAATCTCCTTTCTTAACATATTGTCCAGCTTTTACAACATCTTTTCTCATCATATGTGCAAAAACAGTTTTAAAACCAAAATTATGAAGCAAAATGACATTATAACCATAGCCATTATCACTATATCCTGCAAATTCTACAACAGCATTAGCAGTTGCATAAATTGGTGTTCCAATTTCAGCTCTTAAATCTATGCCTGGATGAAATTCTCTACGTTTTAAAACAGGATGTTCCCTCCAGCCAAAATTACCAGTGATTCCTTTATCTACTATCGGAAAACCATTAGGAATTTGACTAAGAATTTTAGTTTGATCTTCATTGGTGAGTTTAAGATTATTTAATCTATCATTAATAGTTAAATTTTGTTCATTATCATCAAGTCCCAAGGCCTTTTCAAAACTTATAATTTTATCTTCTATAGCAGCATATTCTTGTGTTTTTTCTTCTATGCTCTTTTGCATTTGTTCATTGCTTTGAATAAGTTCTTGATTTTTTCTAAGCAAATCTTCTCTTTTTTTACTTAAATCACTTAATTTATCATCAAGATATTTAATATAAAATCCACTAAACACCAAAAAAAAGAAAACAAACATAATAATATAAAATACAATTTTTTTAATTATTCTGCTTAAATAAAAATGCTTTGAACCATTAATATCTGTAATTGTTATGGTAAATTTATTTTTACTCACGCAATTCCTTTAAAAATTTTTCAACCAAAACAAAAGATCCAAATACTAAACTGATTTTATTTGAATTTAAACTTTGAAATTCTTCGCATTTTATATTTAATTCTTTAGCTATAGAAAAAATTATATCATTTGCCAGCTTTCTTTGTTCATCTTTGTATTTGTAAATTTTTATTG
>NZ_JAENKR010000040.1:0-12253 GCF_016598965.1 Campylobacter sp. TTU-622 | reverse complement strand
CTCATATTTGATAAAATTAAGAAAAAAGAAAAAATTAAAGATAAAATACTAATGCTTATATAAAAACTTCTATGAAGCTTATAAAAAGCTGAACAAAATAAAAGAATAATTGCAATAATAATTAAAAAAATAAAAGGATATGCCAAAGCTATATTAAGTGCTTCAAAATTAATAAATTCATTTAGCATAACTTTCTCCTTTTAAATTAGATAAAAATTCTATTGTACTTTTTTCAATAGCTTTAATATTCATAGTATTTATCAACTCTTTACTATTTTCTTGTAAAGGTTGTAAAAAAATCTTAGGGGCAACTCCAAGATAAAAAATTAAAATTGAAGCAATACTTAAAACAAAAATTTCCCTAGGATAAAGCTTAAAGCCTGCAATACCATTATCTTTTTGCATAAAAAATATTTTTCTAAATAAATTAAGCATATAGATAGCTCCAAGTATAATCACCAAACCAGCTAAAAATGCATATAAAAGATTGATCTTGGCAATACCTAATAATACTAAAAACTCACCGATAAAAGATAAAGTTAAAGGTAAAGAAATACTAGATAATAAAACAATAGCAAAGAAAATTGCAAATAAAGGCGCTTTACTTGCTAAAGAATGGTAAAAAGAAATTTCATAAGTATTATATCTTTGAAATAAGCTTTGCATCATTAAAAATAAAACTCCCGTTACAAGTCCATGTGCAAACATATAAAATACAGCTCCGCTTATACCTAAAACATTAAAAGAAAAAATACCAAGAACAATAACACCAATATGAGATAAAGAACTATAAGCAACCAATTCTTTTAAATCATCACTCCTATAAGCAATTAAAGCACAATAAATAATACTTACTATACACAAAGCCGCAATTAAAGGCATATAATACACGCTAGCATCTGGGAAAAGTACTAAGCAAAATTTTAAAAAACCAAAAGGAGCCATCTTAAAAGCTACAAGCATTACAGAAACAATTGTTGGAGATTTTGCATAAACTTTTGGCGCCCAAGTATGAAAAGGAAATAAAGGTGATTTTATAGCAAAAGCTATAAAAAAAGCTGCAAAAAGAATAAGTTGTTCATTTAAATTTGCCCCAGAAACATTATTTTTCCAAATTTCTAAATCAAAAGTCCAAATATTTAAAAGTTGATAATTTAAATAAGCTAAATAAATCATAGCAACAAGCATTAAGATAGAACCTATAAAAGCATAGATAAAAAACTTGATTCCATATTTAAATTCTTTAGAATAAATTCCTATAATATAAATTAAAGGTAAAAGAGAAAATTCCCAAAAAATGTAAAAAAGTAAGGCATCTAAAGCACTAAAAAGTCCTAGCATTGCAAATTCTAATAAAAATATATTTAATACAATATCTTTTTGTTCTAGCTTTAAAAATACAAAAGAAAGAAATACCATTAAAGAACAAAGAAGCATCAAAATTAAAGCTATGCTATCTATTCCAATATGGTAATTAAAAAATTTTAAAATTTCAAAAGAAACTTTATACTCAAAATCAGTTCCTGATAAAAAATCTAAAAAAACTTTGATATTAAGCACCAAAACTATAAAACTTGCCAAGACGCTAAAAATTTTAATCCCACCACGTTTTAAAAGTAAAATGACAAAAGCGGCAACTAAAGGAGAAAAAATCAAATAATTTAACATATTAAACCATCCATACTAAAAAAAGTAAAATGACAAAAGCGGCAACTAAAAATTTAAGCATTAATGAAAGCGAATTGGACATAATAATTTTTTTAGACAATAAATTAAGATTTAAAACAATCTTATCTATACAAGCATCAAAAATATAAATATCACAATGCTTCATTACTGCACACAAACTTGCATATTTTTTAATTAAAAAATTATGATAAAACTTAGGAATATAATACTCATTGCTTAAAAGTTTATAAATATTTTTTTGCTCTAAATTTGGTTTAAACCAAGATTTTTTATAAGCAACAATAGCTAAAAGTATTCCAAAAATAGCAGCAATACTTGCAAGAATCATTACAAGAGAATTTTGCGCATTAATATAAACAAGTTTAATACTTATAAAATCAAAAAATTTATGCTCAAAAAATCCTAAAATAATAGCTAAAATCGCCAAAGGAGTCATTGATAAAAGAGCCAATTTACTTGCTTCGTGAGGATGAGTATTATGTCTTTTTGGGGTAAAAAATACAAGCATTAAAAGTCTAAAACTATAAAATGCTGTCATAAAAGCTGCTATTAAAAGCACCAAAAAAATCCCGTGATGAAAAGTTATAAAAGAATAACCTAAAATCAAATCTTTAGAAAAGAATCCAGCAAAAGGATAAATTCCTGCTAAAGCCAAAGATCCAATAAGCATAAAAATGGCTGTAATTTTCATAGGATTAAAAAGTCCGCCCATTTTTCTAATATCCAAATTATTATTCATAGCATGCATTACATTTGCAGCACCTAAAAATAACAAAGATTTAAAAAAAGCGTGAGTTACTAAATGAAATAAAGCTATACTATAAGCCCCTAATCCTGCCGCAACAAACATATAACCTAATTGAGAAAGGGTTGAATAAGCAATAATACGCTTTAAATCAGTAGCTACTAAAGCCATAGAAGCGGCAAATAAAGCTACAAAAGCTCCTACAAAAGCTATTATATAGCTTACTTCAGGAACTAAATCATAAATTATATTAGCACGAATTACCAAATAAACCCCTGCAGTAACCATAGTTGCTGCGTGAATTAAAGCTGAAACTGGAGTAGGTCCAGCCATAGCATCTGCAAGCCAAGTATGAAAAGGAAATTGTGCTGATTTTCCCATAGCACCTATAAATAAACAAATTGCTATAAGAACTAAAGCAGAATGATCAATACTTGAAATCAAAGAAAAAACTTCATCATATTTTAAAGTATTTGTTTGCAAATAAAGCCAAAAAATTCCAATTAGCATTCCAAGATCACTAATTCTATTCATAATAAAAGCTTCATTAGCTGCAAAAGAATATTTATTATTTTTATACCAAAAACCGATTAAAAGCCAAGAGCATAAACCAACTCCTTCCCAGCCTATAAATAATCCTAAGAAATTATCGCTCATAACCAAAAACATCATAGAAAAAACAAAAAGACCTAAATAAGAAAAATATTTATTAAATCCCTCATCATCTTGCATATAAAAAATACTATAAAAATGAACTAAAGTAGCAACTATGCTTACCACACTCATCATAGTTAAAGAAACAGCATCAATATCAAATCCAAAAGAAAGACCTATAGTAGGAATCCATTCAAAAAGTACAATATTAAAACTTTGATTTTCAAAAAGAAGTATTAATGAGCTCAAAGCACTTAAAGCTATAAAAAATGAACACAAAAATCCTACAATAATTTTTTTCTTACTCAAAGAGAAACAAGAAGCTAAAATAAATGCCATAAAAGGCGCAAAAAGAGAAATTAAAGCTAAATTTTGCATATTACACCTCTACTTCTTTTAAACTTTTTAATTCTAAGCTTCCTTTTTTTCTATACCAAAGAACACACAAAGCTACTCCTACTGCTACTTCACAAGCTGCTATACCCATAATAAAAAGTGCAAAAACTTGTCCATTTAAGTCATTGTGCATTTTTGAAGCAGCAATTAAAATTAAATTTGCAGCATTAAGTAAAATTTCAGTAGAAATAAAAAGCATAATTAAATTTTGTCTTTTTAAAATACCTATAAGTCCAACTATAAACATTAAAATTGCAATAATAAAATATTTTTCTATCATTATTTTTCCTTGCCAAACTCTTTATGCGTAAGAACAATAGCACATACTAAAGCTATTAAAAGTAAAACAGCTATAAATTCGAAAGCTAAAAGATATTTTGAAAAAATAGCAAAAGCAAGTTGCTTACTATAATCAAAAATAAGAGGATCTTTAAGAGTTAAATCAGTACTAATATTTTGATATTTAAACCCACCAATCATTAACAAAAGAAGCAAAGCACTTAAAATAACTAAAAAGAAAAATATTTTTTTGTATTTTATTTTTTCTTTTAATTCTTTAGAAGAATCAAAAAACATTATAGCAAAACTATAAAGTCCTAAAACTGCTCCACTATAAACGATAATTTGTATTACTCCAATAAATTCAGCATCTAATAAAAAATAAAATCCTGATAAAAAAACCATTCCACCGGCTAAAGCCGAAAGTGAATATAAAACATTTTTACTTAAAACAGCCACCAAAAAAAGGCCTAAAACCACCACACTAAAAAATACAAAAGCTAAATTTTCTATCATTTGTTTTCTCCCTGTGAGGCTAAATTTGGCAATATACATTCTTCATCAGTGCATAAATTATTTTCTCTTTCTTGTAAAACTTCATAATAGTTTGGAGTTTTTTTAACAAACAAATCAGCATCTTTTCTCAAGCTTCCAGAACCTTCAAATTCTTTTTGAGCTTTAAGATGATCAATAGGAGTTAAAAAGTCATTTTTATAACCAAAATAAGCTCTTTGTTCTGATGCACTCTCATACTCACTTGTATGGACTATAGCAAGTTCTGGGCAAACCTCAGCACAAAATCCACAATAAATACAACGTCCTAAATTAATACTATAATTGCTTACTTTTTTACGACCTTCCTCATCTAAAGAAGTTTCCATTCTTATACAATTACTAATGCAAATTTTCTCACAAAGACCACATCCTATACATCTTTCATTTTCACTTTCAATAAAACGCATTAGTCTATGAACAGCTCTATACCTTGAATCAAGCTTAATTTTTTCAAAAGGATATTTTATTGTCGCACTATTATTTTTCTTTATTAATTCTCTTAAAAGAACAAAAAGTCCCACAAAAAGTTCTAACTTAATAGATCTTTTTATAGTTTGAGAAATTTTTTGCCAAGTTGTTTGAGGATTTTTTCTTTTCTCATCAACTAAATAATATTGTTTTTCCATTATAAGTCCTTAAAAAACAATTGTAAAAGCTGTTATTAAAAGATTAAAAACTGCTAAAGGAATTAAAATCAAATAACACATTCTCATTACCTGATCAGGACGCAATTGAGGAAATGCAGCCCTAGCCCAAAAATACCAGAAAAAAATAAAAACAGATTTTAAAATTATCATAATCCAACCAGGAATAATCCAAAAATCATTAAAACCGCCCAAAAATAAAAGTGAAACAAGAATAGCTCCTGCTATCATAGAAGCATACTCACCAATAAAAAACATACCCCAACGAAGTCCTGAATACTCTGTTCCATATCCAGCAACAATTTCAGCATCGTTTTCAGTTAAACAAAGCGGGGTTCTATTTGTTTCTATAAATAAAGCGATGATAAAAAGAATAAAAGCTAAAGGTTGTTTAAAAATAAGCCAAGAAAGAATTCCATCGCTTTGATAATTATTAATATCTATAAGAGAAAAAGATCCAACAAGCATAACTATAGCAATTAAAGCTAAAGCCCCTACACTTTCATAAGAGATAATAGCCACCAAAGCTCTTGCTGCACCTAAGATAGACCATTTATTATTACTAGCAAGTCCTCCTAAAAATACCGCATAAAAACAAAGTCCAGAAGTTCCTATTACAAAAAGTAAAGCTACATTAATATCTGCAATAATTGGCTGAACTACTCTACCAAATAAAGTAAATTCGGGCAAAATAGGGATAGCTGATAAGGAAACAAAAGCACTAATAGCAGCAATTAAAGGAGCAATTGCAAAAATAATTTTTTGCGAATTTGAAGGGATAATATCTTCTTTTGTAAAAAGCTTAATCATATCAGCAACCAATTGAATCAATCCAAAAGGACCAACCATATCAGGACCTATACGTCTTTGAAAATATGCTAAAACTTTTCTTTCAGCATAAGTTGCAAAACCTGCCAAAGTAGCAAATACTGCAAGCACCACAACGCATTTAATCAAAGTTTCTATCGCAAAATAAGCAAATTCACTCATTATTTGCTCCTAATTTTTTAATTTTTGCTACAATAAATCTTTCTTTAAAAAAACTTAAAGTATCAATCTTGCTATCAAAATAAGGTAAAAAAATACTATTTTTTAAATCTTTATCTATCCTTACACTAAGGATTATTTTTTTATCATCTATAAAAAATTCAACCAAATCTTTATCATTTAAATTAAGTTTTTGAGATAAATCTTCACTCATGCCTAAAAAGATGCTTTCCTTTAAAGCACTAGCTAGATTAGAATATCTTCCAAATTGATAACTTGGATTGGCACTATAAACTACAAATTCATTTTCTTTTAAAGCAAAAGAAGATTTAAGATCAGGTAAAATCCATTCTAAATCTGCATTTTTATCAAAAACTTTTGTATCCAAAAGATAACCTCTTTTATTTTCTCCACCATTAGTATAATAATTTTCTAAATGATCAAATTCTATTGGTAAAAATCCTTTATTGATTGGCAATCTCTTTGTATAATCAATGGTAAAATTCTCATCAAAACCTAAAGCATTTGCTAAATCATTTAAAAAATAACCATCAAATTCTAAGGCTGCATTAGTTGGAACTACTCTTTTATCGTAATTTACAAAAGTTCCTTCTTGTTGATTCAAACTAGAACTTTTAAGATCATTGTATTCCTCATAAGAAAAGCTAAAATCACCTTTTTCATTATATCCTAAAGTTTTTCCTTCTTTAGCTTCTGATAAATCACAAATTAATGAAACTCCTAAAGTATTTGTATGTGTTGGATTTAAGAAAATTTTAAAAGGAGTTGTATTTTGAATAAGAGCAAGAAGTTTAGCAAGTTTTTTAGAATTTTTATGAAAGTAAAAATCACTTCCTATAATCAAAGTAAAATTATTTTTCTTTAGCAATAAATCTTCTAATTTGTCCTCATCAATGCCTAAATTTTTAGCAAAAACAGATTTTTTTACCTCTACAAGCTTTTTTATCTTCTTAGGCAAAATCTTTTTTACTTCTTTTTGAATTTCATTACCTTCTTCATCTTTTTCTATTATTGTTTCTATTAATTCTTCATTAATACTTTCTTCTATTTCTTTATTTTCTTGGATAAAAAATTCTTCTAAAGCTTTTTTTATATTTTTATCTTGTGAAAATTTTTGTAATAAAAAGTATAAAATTTGTTCTTCATCTCCCACCTTATGAGTGTGAGTAATGAAATTTTTAGAATATTTTTTCACCCCTTCATCTTCTAAAGGATGAAAATAAAATCCTGCTCCTTTATTCATTACTAAAGCATTATTAATCTTATAACTTAGTGTTGGTGCATCATATCTTAATAAAGTTCCAACAACAACTAAAAAGTCACTTTTAGTTATATCTTCACTTGTTGCATTATAAATACTTCCTGAACTTTGTATAAAATCATTTAAAAATTCTTTAAAAGCTTTTGCCTCATCATTAATCAAACAAAGATCAAATTTCTTTTTCAAATTCTGTAAAATCAAAGCTTCTTCATTTGTGATAAAACTATTAAATTTAATATTTTTAATTTCCCCTTTTTTAATTAAAGAAATTAAATAATCAAAAGCTTTTTTATCTTTTTTTCCTGCACTTTGGGTGTCAAATCCATATCTTGCAGCCTTATTTAAAGTTGCAAAAGAAAAATCATTACTTACTCTATAAATTTTTGTTTTTTGTTCATTGATACTTGTTTGTTTCACATCATAATACATAAGCTCGCAATCGCTCGAATGTGGATTTGAAGCTGGAATCCTTTTTAATTCCCAAATATTTGAAGTATATTGAAATGAAGAACTAATAAGAGCACCTGTAGGACAAACGCTAGTACATTCTCCACAAAATGAACAATCAAGTTTGTCTCCACTAGAAGGACCTATTAAACTTTTTTGGAATTTAGTCCAAATAGCATAAGCATCTTTTCCCATATTTTCTTTAAAAGTGATATCTGGCATATTACCACCTCTAGGGACAGTTTTTAAAGCACTTTCACCTATCCTATCCTTACATACAGTAATACAACGTTCGCATACTATACAAAGTGCTGGATCATAATTGATAAATCCCCATTTTTTATGTGGTTTGTGTGTATCTTTAATCCAGTATTTTTGTTCATTTACTCTAGCTTTATGAGTAAAATTTTGAAGCTCACATTCTCCTGATTTATCACATACTCCACATTGTAAAGGATGATTAATACAATAAGCTTGCATAATCTCATTTCTTTCATCCCATAAATTCTTTAAATCACTCTCAACAATCATTTTATCTTTAGCTTTAGTATTACAAGAATATACTTTTTTGCCATCTGCTTCTACCATACACATACGACAAGCTAAAGTTGGACTACAACCGCTAAGATAACAAATCGCTGGGATAAAAATATTATTTCTTCTTGCAATATTTAATATATATTCACCTTCTTCAAAGAAACACTCTTTGCCGTTGATTGTTATTGTCATCTTGCTTCCTTTATGCAAATTTTAACAAAATCTAAACCCTCATTTTCATCATTTAAAAATCCTATTGTTCCGCTTAAATTTTCATCTAGATAAAGCTTAGTATTTAAATTTAAATTTTTACCTTGAATATTTACTTCATCTAAATGCTTAAATTTAGCAAGTTGTAAAAATTGCTTAGAACAATGTAAAAAATTATCATTTAATTTACTTTTAAAAACTACAAGTCCATCATAATTATCAAGTTCTTTTAAAGTTCCTAACTTAGAATCAGAAAAATCATATTCTTTTTCAAAAGAATCCAAAATTTGTAAATTAAATTCTTTACTTAAAATATATATAAAATATTTAATATTTTCAAAATCTTTATAAAATTTTAAGTTTTTATCAAAAATTAAAACCTTAGCTTTTTTTAAAAAATCTAAAATTTCTAAAGCTTCTTCCTCTGATATACAAGATTCCGCACTTAAAAAACCCTCATCTAAATCTTTAAATTTTTGTTTATTGAGTATTTTGCAAAGTAATGCTAAAACATAAGAAATGCTTGCTATTTCACATTTATAAAATTTAGCATTTAAAGCTTTATCTTGCAAACAAGAAATATTAATATTAGAACTTTTTTGTAATTTTTCACATAAAACTGTGTTATTAAGACTAAGCATATTTACAAAACAAAATGCATTATCGCCACTTTTATAGTGCATTTTTATCCTTTTTTATTACTATAGTCCAATCTTTTTGATTAAATTTCAAAGAATTTAAAAGGGTGCATTTTTTTTCTTTTATAAAAGAAAAACTTTTCTCTACTGCAGAAAAATCTCCAATTTCAAAAAGTATAACTAAAACTTCATCAAATTTAGCATTTGTAATTACTTCATCCATTTCTAAAAATAAATCTTTGCTCTTTCTTAAATCAACTCTTCTCATCTATCAATCTCACCTAAAACTATATTTACGCTTCCCATAATAGCTACAACATCAGCTAAATAAGATCCTACAAGCATTTCTTCAAAAAAAGAACAATGCCAATAACTAGGCGTTCTAGCTTTAAGTCTATAAGGTCTGCTACTTCCATCTGAATGAATAAAAAAACCAAGCTCACCTTTTGGACTTTCTGTTGGAACATAAACTTCACCTTTTGGAGGTTTAAGTCCTTGTGAGATTAAAACAAAATGTTGTTGCAAAGAATAATTTTGTGTTAAAATTTGCTCTTTTGAAGCACTAACATATTCTGGATTATCAGCTAAAATTTCTGGTGGAGTATCTTTATAAAGTTTTATACATTGTTTTAAAATTTTCAAACTTTCTCTAAATTCTTGCATATAAACTTTATATCTAGCATAAGAATCACCTTGAGTAGCATAAGGAACCCCAAAATCAACTTCATTATAAAGCAAATAAGGCTCTTCTTTGCGTATATCATAACAAACTCCACTCGCTCTTAACATAACTCCACTACAACCCCAATTTAAGGCTTGTTCTTTGCTTACAACTCCAACATTTTCTGTTCTTAAACGCCAAATTCTATTATCATCAAGTAAAGCTTCATAATCTTTAATATCTTTTGGAAATTTATTACAAAAGCTTAAAAGTTCATCTAAAAAACCTTCAGGTAAATCAAGCATTACTCCGCCTATTCTCATAGAAGAATGCGTAAGTCTTGCTCCGCAGTATTTTTCTAATAAATCAAGAACATATTCTCTATCTCTAAAGCAATATAAAAATATACTCATTGCACCAATATCAAGTGCGTGTGTAGCAAGCCAAAGCAAATGAGAAGCTAAACGATTTAATTCTAAAATTATCATACGAATTACAGCAGCTCTACGAGGAATTTCTAAGCCACATAATCTTTCAACTGCAGCACAATAAGCATAATTATTAGCACTAGCAGCAACATAGTCCATTCTATCAGTAGTAGGAATAAATTCTTGATAAATCATATTTTCAGCCATTTTTTCCATACCACGATGCATATAACCTATACAAGGACGTGCTTTAACAACTTGCTCTCCATCAAGCTCTAAAATAAGACGTAAATTCCCGTGTGCTGAAGGATGCTGTGGTCCTAAATTTATAATCATTTTAGAGTCTTCACGCTCAAATGCTATATTTTCATAATAAGGTTTTAACTTGGTAGGAATTTGCATATTAACGCCTTTTATCTAAAAATTTAATTTTATCTCGCTTGATCTTTTTAACAAAAGCCACGCCCTCTTCCTCTTGATACTCTAAAGCTAAAGAACTTTCAACTGGTGTTTTTGCTTTTTCAACTTGATGATATAATCTTGAAAAATTTAAAGTATCTTTATCATCAATAAAAGCTGGATCTCTATTTTCAGGTCCCACTACTTCTCTATAATCTTTTCCAAAAATTCTATCAATCTCATACCATTTTGCAAATTCATCTCCTTCTAAAGGATAAGTTTTTAATAAAGGATGTCCATACCAATCATCTGGCATTAAAATACGCTTTAAATTAGGATGATTTATAATAAAAATTCCAAACATATCATAAATTTCTCTCTCACTCCAATTAGCACCTTTAAAAACACTTGTAACACTTTGGAGTCTTTCTTTTAAAGCTACAAAAGTTTTAATTCTAACACGCAATCCTTTTTTTACATTAAGAAGTTGATAAAAAATTCCAAAACCATTACGTTGTGCAACAAAATCAATTGCACTAGCTTCAATAAAACAATCATAGCCTAATTCTTTAAGTAAAGTTAAAGCTTTTATATTATCTTCTTTTTTAATATCAAGAACAAGAGTGTTAAATTCGATAAAAGCATCTTGAAGATTAATTTTTTCTTGTAAAATTAAAAAATCATCTTTAAAAATACTTTCCTTAGGATCAGTTTTAACACTTTGTGGAGCATGATAAAACCTGTCTTCATAATAATTTTTTAATTGAACATTTTTTTTATCTTGATACTTTCTCATTACACTAGCCTTTTTGGAGCAATTTTACGACTTGCTTTTTCTTTTCTTATTTTTTTTTGCAAAATCATTAAAGCAAATTGAAAGCTTTCTGGTCTTGGAGCACATCCTGGTACATAAATATCAACTGGGATAATTCTATCAACTCCTTGAACAGTCGAGTAAGTATTAAACATTCCTCCTGTATTAGCACAACTACCCATAGAGATAACCCATTTAGGATCTGGCATCTGATCATAAAGTCTTCTTGTAAATTCAGCGTGTTTTTTAGATAAAGTTCCCGCTATAATCATCACCTCAGAATGTCTAGGACTAGCCCTAAAAATTGTTCCAAAACGATCAAAATCATATCTTGATCCTCCTGCTGCCATCATTTCAATCGCGCAACAAGCCAAACCATAAGATAAAGCCCATAAAGAATTACTTCTACCCCATTGAACAATTTTATCAACTGTAGTTAAAACTACAGGAAGTCCATTTGCATAATTTACTTGATGCTCTGCCATTCAAACGCCCCTTTTTTATAAGCATATAAAAAACCTATTGCTAAAAGTAAAATAAATATTAAAATTTCAAAAAGTCCAAACCAACCAAGATATTTAAAAATTAAAGCCCAAGGAAATAAAAATACTACTTCAATATCTAAAAGTATAAAAACTAAAGCAACTATAAAAAATTGAGAATTCATTTTATTAGCTTGTTTTATAGGAATAGGACCACACTCATACATTCCAAGTCCTAATTTTTTACGATTTTTAGAAGCAAAAGAATTACCTATCTTAGAGGCAATAAAAACCAACCCAAAAAAAATAGCACTAGTCAATATTAGCATTAAAAATATACCAAAATACGGATGAGAAATCTCTATATGAGACATATATTCTCCTTAATAAGCATTAAACGTATTAT